>NZ_JXMW01000003.1 GCF_002072215.1 Methanobrevibacter arboriphilus JCM 13429 = DSM 1125 | reverse complement strand
TAATAATTTATAGTAATACTATTAGTTAAGTAATAAATAATATTAGTTGAGTAATAATTGTTTAATTTTTACTAACTAATTTTTACTTATCAAGTTCTACTTGCTAAAAAATTACTTTATATAGATAATTAAAAAGAGAGATTAAAATGATCAGTATATCTTCAATAAAAAGTTATATGTTTTGTCCAATGAAACTATATCTTGAAAAAACATTAGGTGAAGAATCAAAAGACATTCTTTTACATAAAACAATGAAAGAACTAAGAATTGATGTAAATGATTTATTTCAAAGAAATTTAAAAAGAATAACAAAGGAAATGGACTTAGAAGAGATAGAAAAAAATTTAAATAAAAATATAGAAGAATATATAGAAAATTCTTTGTCTGCATTAGTTAAAATAGAAGAAAAAAATAATATAAACAAATTTAATAATGATTTGAACAATGATAAAGAAGAAACAAGTTTAGATAAATTAAAAAGCGAAAAATACACTAAAAATTTAAATAATTCTAATAATGATCCTACCAATAGTATTAATAGTTTTAATAATAATTCTCATGATTCTAATAACAATACTACTAATAGTGCTAATGATATTTATAATAATAAGTCCATTAATAATTCTAATGATAATTCTAATAATAATGATAATTTAAAAGAAAATTATGATATCAAAACAATAGAGGAAGAAATTGAAAGAATAGATAGAATACAAGAAATTAAAATAAATCTAAAAACAGAAATTTATTATAATTTAAAAATACTATCTTTAAAAACAAAAAAAGCTATCTTATTAAATCAAAAGGATGGAAGCCAAATTGCAGAATTATTCTTTCCAACAGCCATGTATAGTTATCTAATGAGAGATACACAATTAGATATTGTTGGGACATGCGATAAAATTGAAATAATTGATGGAAAATATTTTCCAATGAGTATAAAATCATCTAATCCACCTTTGAAAGGAGTTTGGGATGGAGATGCAATAGAATTAATTGCAGCTGCATTATTAATAGAAAATGAATTTGATACCGAAGTATTTGTAGGATTTGTGGATTATTTAAAGTTAGGAGAGAGAAGAGTTGTTGTGATGGATGCAAACTTAAGAAAAAGTTTTTTTAGAATTTTAAATGAAATCGATGATATTATAACCAATGAAATAATGCCTGAAATTAAAAAAGATAATAAAAAATGTCATAAGTGTGTTTATAATTTAATATGTAATCAAGAGGTAGATTTTAAGTGAATTTTAAAATTACTAAGATATCTTAGAAAACAAAGGAAATAATTAATTAAAAATAAAAAATTTTTATAATTATAATAAAAGTAATTATAATAAAAAGTCGAAATAAAATACTAAATAATAAGTACTTGAAAATATATATGTAAAATATAATTACAAACTTATGAATTAATAATATAGGTGAAAAAATGAATGACAAAGAATTAATAAAAAAATGTGAATCATGTGACTTCTATGATGACAACGATTTAATGGCTAACTGTAGAGCTGTTTTAGTAGATTTAGACGAATGTAAAGAAGAGTTAGGTATAAGTGAAGAAGAAAGTGAAACTTACTTAGAAATGGTAGAAAATTTAAAACCACAGGATGTTTCTAAAGTCTTAACTCTAGCTCTTAAAATAAGAGAAAGTGGAAAAATCAAAAACCCTGAAATAAAAAATGATGCTAGTAGATTAATAAGAGCTATAGAAATGAGTTAAATATATTATAACTCTTTTTTAAAAAATTAACAATATAATAAGTATTAACAAATATAATAAGTATTAATAAATACTAATAAATATTAATAAATATCCATAAATTTCAATGATTATTTACTAGTATTATTTTATTTACTAGTATTACTTCTATTTTAAATATTTTAAAAAGAATTATAATTATCTAAAATATGTGAAAACATTTAAAACTTATTTTTTTTCAATTTTTTAATATCAAAAATAGCAGTATCAGCTATTGCCATAACGGCCATTACTCCTGCTTGTATAGGATCAGATATTACAATGTCTGCTATTTCAGTAACACCACCAGGCATATTTAAACTTATAACAACCAAATCATGCTCAGACTTTACATTTGATATTGATTCAGCTATTTTGCCCCCCATTAAAGATCCTGCCAACACCAATGCACTTACTCTTGGAAGTCTAGATAAAGCTTCAACTGCCTCTGCAATATCATCTTCACCAACTAAAGGGATTGTATCAATACTTATTCTTTCTCCTCGTATATTATGTCTATCTGCTTCAGTTATAGCTCCCATTGCTACTTGAGACACTTGAGCACCACCACCAAATATTATAATCCTCTTACCATAAATATCATTAAGAGAACTATGAACTTCAACAGATTGAACTGAATCAATAGATTTTATATCCTCGATTAATTGTTCAAGGTTATTGATACTTTCAAGTTCCAGATTAATTGATCCTAAATTGTTTTTTTCAATAAATAGATGAGTATAGCTGATATTTGCACCATAAGATGAAATTATATTAGTTATTTCATCTAAAACTCCTTTTTTTTCAAGACTTTTAATTGTTATCGCAGTGTTTGGCATTTAAACACCTGAATGAATAAAATAAAAATTAACAGCATAAATAAATCTGATATAATAAATTAATAATAGAAAACTAAAAAATTAAAAATAAAAACTTTTTCAAATTATAAAACTAGAAATAAAATTTAATAGACATAATATGTTTTAGACATGATATGATTAATTTTAGATATATAATGTATATATATAAAATAATATTGGATATATTATTAGATATAAAATAATATTAGATATATTATTATTAGATATAATATTACTCGATATAAAACATTTTAAATCTTAATTTTCTAATTTTACTAATTCTAAATCAGCTTTAGCTTTTCTAAACAAAGATAGAAAACTATCTCCTTCACCAACAGGTATAACCTCTAAACCTAAATCCCTATGCTCATCAATCCATTTTTCATTAAAAACAGGGATTTCAACCTTAATAGGTTCATCAGATTTATTAACTAGAATAATATTTCTATATGGAAAATTTCGCTCAACAATATATCCACCAAGGCTTACAATATGATGAGCTCTAACTACAAATTTCAATAAAATCACCGAAATATTAACTTATATAATTAATTTATATAATATTAACTTTAACTTTTATAAATATTATAAATTTTTATATTTATTATTATTTATATTAATATCTATTTGAAACAATATCTAGATATTTGAAATAATGTCTTTCTATTTTAGATAGTTATCTATTTAAGAATTAAAATAATATAGTATCTTTGGATAACTATCTATTTAATAATTAAAGCAATGATAATTACTATAATAATCCAATAGCGATAGCTAAAACTCCTAAAAGAGATGATGCAATTACAACTGGATAGAACTGCCTATAAGTAAATACTGGAGAAAATGCACTCATTATACCCATTATTACTGGGAAAATAACTGCAACAAGAATATTTACCAAAATCCCCCAAGAAAATATATTAGGTGGAAGTCCAATGAATAAAACTGAAAATAAGGCTCCTAAAGTAAACATTAAAAATCCTCTTGTAATATAAACAAAAGACCTATATTTTGAAGCATATTCCATATAAGGACCTTCAATAACATCAGCTTTAGCTTTTAAAATATTGAAAGGATATTCATTTAAAAGAATCATATAACCAATGAAGAAAACTATAGTCCCAATAACTCCAGCTACTGTAAATAAGAATGGACCATGAACTTGTTGATAAGCCACAATATCTCCAAGGAATATGCTACCAGTTATAGCTACAGGTATAAATATTGATAGATATAACGGGAATGAACCAAAAGCAATCATACGAAATGCTCTATTTGAGCTTAAATCTTCAAGATAAGATCTTTGAACATTTGGATGAGATGCTCCTTTAACAATATCTGGAAATGGAAGTCCGAGAGACATTACAGATTTAGAAAGAGATCCCATTAATACATAAGCAACTTCTTCTACTTTCAAAAATCCAACGATAGCAATAATACTAGCTAATGCTCCAAAAAAATACATTTGAGGAGTTAAAGCCAACAATATTAAAATTACCACAATAAAAGAAACAATAGGTAACGATTTGTAAAGGGTTGGTACTGGTGAATTCGGAGATATATTTTCCTTAAAGAAAAATTTTATAGGAGCCATAATCCCGGGACTAGTGACAGGAGGCCCTATTCTTTGTTGGATTCTCGCCTGAATATATTTTCTTTCAATTCCAGGAAGAAAAGTTCCCACAATCAGGGCTAGAACTAATGTACCAATCACTGCTAAAATTGAATATATAATTGTGATATTTGACATTTTATTTCCTCTTAATTTGTATAGTTGTATAGTTTGTTTAAATTATAGTTTATTTAAATCTAGCTTATAACTTATTTAATTTTAGTTTTTAAATTTAATTTATATTATGAAATTTATTAATTATGATTTAAATCTTAATTATTTTAATAGCTCTGTCAGTACAAGTAAAACATGGGTCACACTGAACTATACAGAGTTGTGCATCAGTAACATGATCGCCAATACAGGCAGTTTGCATAGCTCCAATGTTAGACATTGAAGGAGTTCTAATTATACTTCCTCTTACCCGACCATCTTCAATTGCATAAGAATGATATAAGGTTCCTCTTGGAACTTCGATATAGCTTTTTATTGTATCACAATCAAACATTTCCCAAGATCTATTAACAATAGGGCCTTTTGGAAGATTTTTTATAGCTTGACGTATGATATTAATTGTTTCTGGAATTTCAAGAACTCTCATTAATATATTGGATTTCACATCCCCATCATCCTGAGTTACAATATTAAAATCAAAATCATCATATTCTTTCATAGTAGCTCTAAGGTCTTGAGATATTCCAGTAGCTCTAAGAGTTGGACCAGATACTTCAAGGGCTTTTGCCTGTTTTTGAGTAATTACCCCAATTCCTTCAATTCTACTCATAACAATAGGATCAGAAACAAATCGATCAGCAAAATCTAATATTCCTTTTTCAAGAGTGTTCATACCTTCAGCAAGCTTTTGAATTCTCATTTCAGTGAGTTCACATCTTGGTCTCACTCCTCCAATTATAGAAGCTCCATATTGAACACGGTTACCCCCAATCATTCGAAGTAATTCCATTACTGTTTCTCTAAGATAAAAAGCTCTCATTGAAAATGTTTCATGTCCTAAAACTTCGCATCCATGAGCGAGATAAAGACAATGACTATGTAATCTCTCAAGTTCTTCGACTATAATCCTAATATAATTAGCTCTCTCAGGAACATCAATTCCAAGGCCTTTTTCTGCAGTTAAAACTGAGTTCCATATATGAGCATTAGAACAGATTCCACATACTTTTTCTGTAAGGGCATTTGCTTTTTCAACAGGTAGTCCTTCCATTATTCTTTCAATTCCTCTATGATTAACACCAATAGTAATCTCAGCATCCCTTACAATTTCATCTTCAACAAAAAGTCGGACCCTATATGGTTCCAATGCAGCAGGGTGGACAGTTCCCATTGCAACCTCGGTTTCAATTATTTCCTGCTTTATTGGTCTTTTATCTTCTGTCATTATATCACTTAATTGTAATAATACATTATAATTAATTTTTAAGTAAATTCAAGTATTAAATAATTATATCTATATAAATATAATAATTTCATTAATCTAACGAATATTTTAGTAATTTAATAAGTTTTTTAATTTATTAATTCTAATTTATTAAATTTTATCATGTAATTTTAGTATATACTAATTTATTAATTCCATAACTATCTTAAAATTCTATAATATATTAACTATATTAATATAAATTAATATTAAATTAATATTAAATTAATATTAAATATTAAATTAAATAGCTAATCTAATTTTTAAAATAACCTAATCTAATTTCAATAGTTAATCTGCTTCTAAAAGTTTAGGAAGTGCAGCTACCACACCAGAAATTACATCTTCTGGTCTAACAGCACAACCAGGTACTTTAGCATCCACTGGAATTATGTTCTCAACTGGACCCATAATTTCTTCAGAGGGTATATCACCATGAATATTTTTATAAACTCCACCCATTAAAGCACAGGCTCCTGCAGCTATTACAGCTTTAGGATTTGGAATAGCTTCATAAATTTTTTTTAAAGGTGCTTCATTGAGCTTTGTTACAGGACCAGTGACAACCAAAACATCAGCTTCACGAGGATTCCAAGTTAAAAAAACCTTATATTGCTCAACATCAAATTTAGGTGAAAGAACACAATTAACTATCTCAATATCACAACCATTACATCCTCCAGTATATACTAACATTAAATGGACAGCTCTTGCCCTTGAAAATGACTTAAGGCTCATTAAATCCCTCTATAATTTTTATTTTTTATTTATTAATTTTTATTCATTAATGTGATTTATAATATTTATTAATTATTATTTTTAAATCTAATTTTATTATTTTATGAACATAGTTATTATTTATAGTAATTATAATAATTATTATTTCTAAATTTAATTATTAATTCTTAAATTTAATTATTAATTTTTAAATTTGATTATTAATTTTTAATTTTATTATTATTTACTAAACTTATGTAATTTCTTAAGTTTATTCTCACTAGTATTATTTTTTATCACAGTTTTATCAGATAAATATTGAGATATAAATGAAAGTTTATCTTCAGAAATCTTAAATGGTTTATTCATATGCTCTTCGAGGTCTAATTCGACTTTACCAACATCATGAGGATGTATTGTAGCTTTTTCACCAAATAATGCATAAACTGGGCAAAAATCATGACAGTAATAACATACAACACATTTTTCTGAATTGAGTTTTGGAACTTGTGTTTTGATCCATCCATCCATCAGCTCTTCAGGAGTTTCTAAATCAACCATATCAATCGCATTAGTTGGACATATATTTGCACAGCCAGAGCAACCAATACAAGCATCAATAGCTACTTTATTTTTTGGTTTTATTTTACCATTCAGGATATCTTCTCTCATTTCCATATCCGTTACTCTATTAGAAGCAAAAAAAACCTTTTTAAAATTCCCAAAAGCTCCTTCTAGCATTATTCTTATTAAATTTTTCATTCAAACACCATAAAGTTATTCAGTTAAATATTATTATGAAGTTATAATAAATATATTTTTAAATAGATTTTTTAAAATATCCTTGACTATTAAAGATAATTATTATTTATTACTAATTTTATCACCAAAATCTTCAAATTCTCTTTCAAAAATAAATGCTTTTGCAGGACAGGCATTACGACATGCACCACAATAAATACATTTACTATCATCCACCATCATTCCAACATCTTCTCTATCAATAATAGCATCTTCAGGACAAATTCTATAACATAATTTACAATTCATACAAAGCTTATTATCAATTAAATTGAAGCCATCGGAGATGCGTTTTTTAGCCATTGTAGTTTTTGGAATTGCATCTACAGGACAATGAATTCCACAAGTTTCACAAAGAATACATTTATCCATATCTACTTCAATAGTGCCTCTTTTTAAAGTAATGGCATCTTTAGGACAGAGTTCACTACATATTCCACAGGATATACAATCATCTGAAACAGAGCCATCCCATTCAGCTGTAATAAATTTACGAGCATTCTGTCTATCACATACTTTAACACATTTACCACAAGAAACACAATAACCATTAAGTGCAAATTCATCATTTTCGTCTTCTTTAAGTGTAGAAACAGGACATGAATCAATTGATTTTTGATTAATTTTTTCAAACTCAACATCAGCTTTTAAAAGTTCTTTAGCTAATGCCATATCATCTTGAGCTAGAGATTTATCTCCAAAATCAGAAATTTTATTATTATCACTTTCAATATCTTCATTATTAGTACTAACTTTATTACTAGTATCAAATGCATCATCTAAAATATTATCAAGAAGTTCATTATCAAATTCATTATTATTCAATTTGTTATCTTCTACTTTATTTTTAGCTCCTTGAATATTAATAGAAGGATCAAAACGCATCTTACCATTAATTTGTTTTAAAGCACCAGTAGTACTATTATCAGCACATAAACCACAATTAAGACATGAAACAATTGAACCAGTTATTTCATCCTCAGGTTTAATAATATTAACTTCAAAGTTGTCTGCTTTAATAGCATCGTTTGGACAATTTTTAAGACAATTCAAACACAAAACACATTTATCATGATCAATAACACCTTCTTGAATAGCATCTGCAGGACAAACATCTGTACAAACTCTACACTCAGTACAAACACCTTTTTGATTTATATTAACATCAATAGCTTTAGTAGGACAATAATACTCACACCGGCCACATAAGATACAATTTTCATAGTCTGTTCCAACAAAGTTTCTTTTGGTATGAGATTTTGAAGATTTAGATTCGTTTAAAGTAGGAATAGCTAAATTAAGTGATTTTAAAAAGTTTAATTGTTTCTCTTCGATTAAATCAAAGCCATCTATTCTAGATTTAGTTGGGCAAGAATCAACACAAATTCCACATCTTGCACAGATACCTTTAGTCATTCCATTTTCAATGTGAATACTATTAACTGGGCAGGTAAATTCACATACTCCACAGCCATTACATTTGGCTCTATCAACTACATACCCCCCATATCTATTTTTGAAGATAGCTTGATTTGGACAAGCCTCAAAACAAGCCCCACAAGTAATACAACTAAAAGCCTTACCATTTATAAGGCGAATAGCTTCAGTGGGACATATTTTAACACATTCTCCAATCCCTTCACATTTATTTGTTGATAAAAACATGATTTAACTTCCTATCATCGTAAATTCTTTTTATAATTGAATTTTTATAATTAAGATTTTTATAATTAAATTTTTTATAATTTAACTTATTTTTTATAATTTAAATTTATATAATTAAATTTTATATAATTGAACTTTATGATTAAATTCTTTATAATATTAAAATTTTCATAATTTAAATTATGATTAAATTTCATATAATTAGATTTTATATAATTAAACTTCATTTAGTTGAAATTTTATAATTAAAATTTTATAATTAAACTAGACATATTCTATTTAGTTTATTGGGTTTTTGATATTATTCTTTTAATTACATCCCCAACTATCAAACCAATAGCTGCAGACAGAAATGATGTAGATATAGGCACATCATTAAAAAATGGGTATGGACCAGATTGCCATGCAATTATAAGAGCTACTAAAAATATGATAACATAAGATCCTATTGTGAGATTAATACTACTAGTATTCCTAACTCTTATTCCTACAACAAATCCTATTAAAAATCCAAATATTACAGGGCCTAAGTATAACATATATTCAATCTCCTATATTTAGAGAATCTTTATTACCATTGGTATTTTTATTATCCATATCAGATTTACTATCATTATTATTTGGTTCATCTTCTTTATCACTAACATGTTCTTTAATCTTGTCAAACTGTGAAAAAGCTATTACAACAGCACTTAAACCAACAAATACCTTAAAACCTACCAATATATTAAAGTATGGGACTATTCCTGCATTAGTAGGGTCCTGATAATGAAATATATTAACAATATATTGTGGAAGTATATTATAAAAATCTGTACCTACATTATATAAAAAGAATCCTGTAGTGAACAAACCAACTAAACCTAAACTGATATAACCCATAGCACCAATACTTTCAATTGCAGATATGAAGTCATGGGAAAAGTTTATAGGGCTTTTTTCAACACCATAAACAATAACACATAAAATAACTCCAGCAGCAATCATTGCTCCTCCTTGAAAACCACCACCAGGAGTTATATGGCCTCCCAAAATAGTCATGACTCCAAAACATACTAGTATAAAAGCACATGGAAATGCAAATAATTTAAGAATAGGACTCATCATTCTCTCTCCTTTATTCTTTCTCCTTAGAATTTCCGTCAACAATACCTCTTCCAAACACTAAAAGAATAACAATTACAGCAGTTACTAATATTAAAGATTCTCCAAGAGTATCATAACCTCTCCAATCAAAAACTACTAATGTAATCATATTAGGTTCAATTGAAGTACCTAACGCATTATAAATGTTACTAATACCAGGATTTATAATGTTTTTAAAACCGAACATAACTTCAAGTAATGTAAAAGAGAAAAAAGCTGTTGAAATAGACAGTATTAAAGTTCTAATACCCGTATAATTATTAGTATTATCTTTTTCACTAGAATCTTTTTTATCTCTAACATATTCATTATTTTCATTAGACATGGTTAGTTCCCCAATAAATTACAGTAATTAAAATTCCTAAAGTAAGAATCACATAAAAAGTCATCTTTTCCAGAGATTCGCTTTGTTCTCTTTTAAGCCTTGGAATAAGTGGCATGTTACCAACTAAAAATACCCCTAATACTAAAACAACAATTATTGTTAAAAATATATTAATATGTCTAAGTAAAATTGCTGCTATGAGAATAGTTGAAATTAAAGTTAATTCTGCAGCTAATGCTGAAGAAACAAGATCATTTGTAGCTGAATCTTCACCTATTTTTTCTTTAATATTGATTATATTTTTAAGTGAATTAACAATTTTATCATAAAATCCCATCTAAATCAACCCCATTGCAAATTGTGAAATGCTATCTGTAGCTAATTGAGGGAAAAGCCCAAGTATAATACATATTATTAATAATGCTCCAATAGCAATTATAGATGACTTGGGTAAAGGTTTATCAGAAACCACTAGGTCATTCGGCTTTGGTTTTAAATATATTGAATGGTATGCTTTAATGAAAACCATGAATGTTACAATACTAACTAAAACTGCTATAATAGATATTTCAGGAAATCCAGAATCTAAAGATGCTTGGATAATCATCATTTTACTCTGAAATCCATTTAATGGAGGTACACCAGCCATTGCAAACCCACCCATCAAAACCATAATCGCAACTATAGGATTATGCTCTAACATACCACCAAGTTTTTTAGTGTTTGAAGTTTTTGTAAGATATAATATAGTTCCAAACCCAATGAAAAGTAGGGCAGTTACTATGATCTCATTAAGTGCTTGGAAAAGACCTGCAGTAATAGATAATTGAGTTGCAAGACCAAATCCAAGTCCAATGTAACCTAACTCACCTACAGCTAGAAATGCAATCATTTTTCTAAAGTCAGTTTGCATAATAGCCATTGTAACACCTAAAATCATTGCAAGTAATGAAAATATTACAATTAATGTTTTAAAGAAAGGTAAATATGAAAATATTCTAAATATAGCAATTCCTACTGAAATAAAAGTGATTACAGTAAATGTTTGAAGTAAAGCTGCAGAGTTTGGAAGAGCTTTACTATAAATTCCCGATTTTATAGTATGGAATGGAGGCAATCCTGAAACATACAACCAACCAAAGAATATTAGACTAAATGCAAATAAAAGAGTTGGTGAAAGAGGATCTACCAGATTGTGAGAAATTACATAAACAATATCAGTGATATTTACACTACCAACAGCACCTAAAACAAATCCTATACCTAAAAGTAAAAGTGGACCACCAATAGAACCTAAAATCATATATTTAAGAGCTGTTTCATAATTATTATCAGATTTAGAAGTTAATATAATTCCTGTCTGAGCTAGCGCAGCTATTTCAAAAAACACATATATATGGAAAATATCATCTGAAAGCATGATTGCTGTGACTGCCGCTGTTCCAATAAACATTAAAAACATTAAAGGACCGGATACTCTTTTGTTTTGGCTTAATGATGTGAATATCGCAAAAAATGCTACAATTCCTAATATAAATATGAATATTTTTTGAAATGCTTCATAAGAATATGTAACAGCAGGATGGAATAGTGCTATTGTTGAATTCTGTAAATTTGCTGGAAGAGTTGAGAGTAATGTTGGATCAGAGATTAAAGGAGCATGTCCACCGAAAAAATACACCCCATAATTTGCTAATAAAGGAATAGCAGGAATTACTATAGCTACAAAAATAGCTAATAATTTTACAGTTCTATCCTTTTTATGAAATAAATTCAATAGTAAAGCACATATTACAGGAATAATCACCATTAGAGGAATTAACTCATTCATCAGTACCACCCATTTCATTAGCTACATTTTTTGTTTTTCTATCCCCTAATATTTCAGAAGCACTTAGAGTACCATATTTTTTGTATAAAACCATAGATATAGCCAACATTACAGCTAAAGTACTTGCCCCTATAACAATACTTGTGAGAACTAATGCTTGAGGCAATGGATAAGCAGAATTTGCAGCAAACCATTCTTGGCTCATTCCAGGCATAATAATTGGGACTACACCACCAGATTTATAACCAAGAGCAATGATAAATAAATTAGCTCCTTCTTCAATAAAAGCTATTCCAATAATCTTTTTTATTATATTATCAAGGAATATCGCTGCAAAAAGTCCTACAATTATAAATCCTGCTGATGTAAGCAAAGACATCAGCTGAGTGTCACTTAGAATCAAGAGAATGTCAGTCATTTATCATCCATCCTTTGAGTTTTATAAATAGCCATTGCTAAAAATACTGGAACAATAGCAGATCCTACAATAGCTTGAGTTAAAGCTACATCTGGAGCAAGTAAGAATTGAAAAAGAAAAGCTACACATACACCATTAATTCCTGTGAGAATAGCTGCTTTAAGCAAGTCCCTTTGCATTATTGCAAGGATACATCCTAAAACTGCAATAAACATCACAACAACTTCAATCATGATTTTTTCCCCTATTTCGGTTTGTATTTCGGTTTAAATTACTATTTTCAATATCATCAGTACTGACTTCTTTAATAGTTACATTATTAGCTAGATTATCAGCCACATTATCAGTCAAATTATCCTCGACATTACCAGTGACATTAGTAATAGAATCAGAATGCTTAGAACCTGAAAAATTATTTTTACTATCAAATTTATATTTAGAATCAGTTATAGTAATGTCATTTTTTCCAATAGCTAATTTATTGTAGTCATTATCATTAATTTTACCAGTTAAACTATCATCAGATTCATAATTACGATCATCTTCCCCATAGTAGTATGCATTAGCCATTGCATGAGCTAAAAATGGAGCTAATACAAAATAAATACCTGCAACAAGAAATTGACCCAATCCAATCATTGCTAAAACACATGCAATATCAACCATACCTAACATGTGAATTCTTGCATAAATTACCTTATCAATATCATCATCAAGACGAAGAATTCCAATAGCAGTGATTAAAACTATAATAGCTGCAATAATAAGACAGATTGATTGAATAACTTCTATTAAAAGTTCAATCATGACTAAACCTCCTCAATGCCACAGCAAAAGCTATTGTACCTACTACTCCAAGAAGAAGTAATGCTAAAGCAATATCTTTGTAGAAATCAATTGTATAAATATTTCCTACAATCAAAAGGAGTACTGATATAGCTAAAGAAAATGTGGAACATCCAATAAGCCCCATAGCTATTGTTTTATGTGTAAGTATTCTAACAGCTGCAAACATAAATATCACAAGAGCAACTATTAAGATATATTCTGAAATTAGCAATATACTCATTTTTATCACATTCAAGTAGATTATAAAATTTAATGATTATTAAAACATATAACTATTAATTTAATTATCAATGTAAGTTAATTATCAATACAATTTAGTTATTAATTTAATTTGATTATTAATGTAGTCATAAAATTAATATAAATGATTATTAAAAAATTTAACTCATATTTATTTAACCCATGATTTAACCCATATTTAATATTATTAATATAAACATTAATATAATCATATTTTTAATTTATACTATAATTTAAACTATAAAATTATTCTAAAACATTTGAAAAATTCTAAATTTTTGAAAAGTTTTTCGAGTTTTTATGTAAATTATGTAAATTATTCTAACATCTTTTTAATGTAAGGTTCAAATGGAATAACATCTTTTACATCCCTTGGTGCTATAATAGCAACTTTAAGAACTTGATTTTCACTATCAACATCTATAGTCAATGTTCCAGGAGTAAGGGTTATACTATTAGCCAATAATGTTTGGGAAATTGGTCTGGTCAAATCAGTTTTAATATCGATGACTACTGGGTCAATTGTTTTGCCTCCTTTAGCAGATCTTATAGCAGTGTCAATAGTTGATTTGATTATTTCCCATATAAGTACTATTACATAAGCAATACCATAATAAATTCTGTTTAAAAACATTTTAAAGGATCTCCATCAAAAAATTTGAAATACAATAATCATAAGATATTTATTTATCAATTCATACATTAAGATAGAATATTTCATTAAACTTTCTTCAAAATACTATTAAAATCATAAGTTAATTTTCAATATGTATTTTATTTTCAATATATTATTACTTTTTTAATGAAAAAGTATTATCTTATGTTTCAAATAATGACAATTTCAATTAGTCATGATTAATAATTAAATTTTAAAGTATATAAAAATTTTCCTTTATGATTCCTTTAAATAAATCTTAAAGAAATAAAAAATCTCAGAAATATAGTTATTGATGGAAAAGTCAGCTAAAAATAATAATTATAGGTGAAAAAATATTTTAAAATAGCTAATAATAAAATAAGAATTAAACAAGCTACTGCAAATTTTTTGTGTACTTTTTTTGATGAAAATGGTCTAAATAATTCAATACCCGTAGGAGTTAAAGAATCCAAAATAAGATGAGTTAAAAATCCTAAGAATAAGGGCAAAAAGAAATATATCATCATTTGATTGACAAGGAGTAAATTAAAACCTGTTATTAGATTTATATCTGTTATTGTGTTTATAGAATAAATTAACCAATTAATAAAATTATATGAAATATCAAATGTGGTGAAAAACGAATAATACTCAATTGGTAAGAATATGATTCCTAATAAGAATAATACTATAAAAGGAACAATCAAATTTTTATTTATAGTTAGTATCCCTAATATTAATACAATTATAGCAGCAGAAATTATAGCAGCAGAAATAATATAATAATTCTCAATATTATTCATTATAGTTAAATATTCTAAAGAGGGATAAATCAAAAAAATTCCCATAATGATAACTATTGATAATAGTAAAGATAATATTAATATTCCTAAAATAGAATGAGTAAATCCTCTATGATTTGAAAAATAAAAAATAATTGGAATTATAAGGAAAATTATCCCTATAAAATAAGGTAAGTTAGCTATATAAAGGATGATAAAGGAAATAAGTCCGATAATAATCATTTTATATACATTTAATTTTTTGATATTATGATCAAAATCTGGTAAACTAGCACCAATAATAACAAGTGCAATAGATATAGGATTTTGAAAAAATATCAATGAAGTTAAAATTGCAAATAGAACATGTTTTTTATAAGAAGAAATAGAATCACCAGTTAATTAAATAGTGAAATAAAAAATATCCAATAAAATTATATCCAATAGTATAATAGATAATAGTACAATTGAATATTAATATATTTATTAATTTTGTGAGCATTTGAAAAGTAATATAAAATTAAAATAAATGAATAAAATATAGATTAATAAAATAGGTTAAAATATAGATTAAGTTAATAAATTAAGTTAATAGATTAAACTATAGATTAAAATAAATAGATTAAGCTAATAAATTAAGTTAAATAGATTAAGTTATAGATTAAAATAAATAGATTAAGATAATAGATTAATCTAAGTAGATTTATAATTAAATTTATATTTAAAAAATGAATTTATAATTAATATGAACTAAATTGAATCTTTTGAAATTATTCCAAAATAGGATAAATAATACCCCATTTGATCTAATGAGCGTTCCCAGGCTTCTTTTTTGGCTGTTCCATTAGGTGATAGAACTTCACATGTAACTGCAGGAATTAATGCAATATTACACTCATCTTCAAGAGCTCCTTTATATGCATTTCCAGCGTTTTTATAAGAGAGTAATTCAGATTTTGTAGAATCTGAAATATACTTGGCAATTTGGAAACTTTCAGGAGATGGTTTCATTGTGCAAAAAATTCCTTCCTTTCCCGGCATACTATTTATAGAAGTAGAATGAAAATCTCCGATAGAATTTAAATTGAAATCTTTTATTTTAGATAAAATTTCATTAGTTAAAGAACCTTTAACAGAAGTTATTCTATTTAAATCAACACCATTAAACCATCTTGAATTATCCATTGTTGATTTTGGAGAAGAAAAAGGAATTATATAAATAGTACCAGATATTTTATCTTCTTTTTCTAATCTTTCAAGTTTATGAATTAGTTTAACAGCAGCAATCTGAGGAGGTAATTCATTACCATGAATTCCTGCAATTATCATGACTTTTGGAGAGGAAGAACCAAATTTAATTATAGGAGTTCCTTTAATAGATTCATTTAAAATTTTCCTTGAAATAGATGTATTCGGAATATTTTCAAAAATTTGACTATTAGCAGCTATATAGCCTCCAGAATCATTAAAAATACGATCTATTTTTAAGTTATCATCTGATTTAGATCTATTGAACATTTCAGAATTTTTTATATCAGATTCAATTTTTACAGAACTAATTAAATCTTCATCTTTTTCTTTTTTGAAATCTATATAGCCTTTAATATAAGCCCCCCATTAGAAGTTTATTATTAATGAAAGTTAAAATAAATAAATTTCAATATAATAAGTAATAATAAATCAATTGTTAATCGAAAATTAAAACTTATTTAATATATAACTACATTGATTATATTAAATTAACTCATAGATTATTTAAAACTATTCTATATATCTTTATTTAAAAATATTCTACAATATATCCTATATATTCTATAAAATACACGAAATTGTATTTCAAACCATAACTATTTATGAAATCTGCCATAATCTTATATATTATCCATTCTCAATTAAATAAAATAACAATATATGTGTAAAATCAGAACAGAATTTATTATTATATAAGTTATTAAATATTTACTATCAAATGTAATAAGTATTTAGAATAATTATAAATAAATTCTAAAGATATCTACATATAATTATTGTTCATGGCAAGTCTATTTTTATATTTGTTATTATATTATGAATATCATTATATTTAATATTATAAGTATTTAAATCAAAAATACCTTAATTTAATAATTATATGATTTATTAAAATAAATATCAATTCTAGATTTAGCATTAATCTCATTATTAATAATATTTAATTAATTTATTATAGGTATACTGACAAATAAATAATAAATGCTAGGATTTTAGATAATAACTATTATGATAGATCATGAATAATTTGATAAGTGGATTAATATTCTTAATACTATAATATAAGATATTATAATGATAATAATTCATAATAAAGAATTACATCATAATGAACAATAATATACAGGATATAATTATACTGAATAATGATATAATGAATAATAATACACTGAATAAGAGTATAATCAACATTATTATAATAAATGATACTATACAGAATAATTAGAAATACTAAAAAATATAATTGAATATAATTTAATTATATAAAATAATAAAAATTATAATAATAAGAAAAATTATTAAAATAAAAAATTTAGGCTTGCCTAAACATTTATATAATATGAAGTACAATTAATAATTGTGAAATCTAAAACATCCTAAAATAAAAATTTTAGAAAATAGGTCTCATTCCTTAATTGGTAAAAATGTTCTCTCAAATGTGTCATCTCAGCTTTATTTTCATAATACCAATTAAGGACTTTTCTTCTGTCTTACATTTAACTAAATATTATATAAATAAATATTAAATTAGCTATTATAATTAACTACTATTTTAGTTAACTACTATTTTTATTTAAAACATTTAAAGCCTAATTTAAGTTATAATCAAAATAATACAATTAGTCCTAATAATTACATATTCTTAATAATTACAATATATCAATAATATTAATACAAAAATTAAAACTAAAATAACATTAATATATCAATAATACTAAAATAATATTAATAATATTAATATAAAATTATGCTTAAAATAATAATACTAAAGACAATAATACTTAAAATACTAAAATAAGGTAAAATGCTAATTAATAATTTTAAGAACTAAATTATGTTTAAGCAAATTTAAATATTTTTAGATTATACAATTAAATTATATACAATTATCTTTATTATATTTCCATATCTTTAATTTAAATATTTCTAGATTATAAAATTAATATAATATCTTTATATTATATTTTATTATCTTTAATTTTAATTATGTTTAAATATTATAATATATAGAATTTAAAATATTATATTTTAAATATATTGTTTAATACTTTATTTAATAGTATTATTATTCACTAAGTTTTTACTTTATTAATTAACTATCAAACTAATAATTGTTTAACTAAATTAACTTACTGAGCAATGCTGAAATTATTAATATAATGCTGAAATTATAAGATAATAATTAAATTTAATTGCTTAATCTAAAAATATTTAAATTAAATATAGTGAATATGATAATTTTATATTGATTAATTATGTATTAATTTTAAAATAATATTAAACTCCAAAAATATGGTGAATTAAATGGAAAAAGTAGTTCTTGCATTTAGCGGTGGATTAGATACCACTGTATGTGTTAAATTGTTAGAAGAAGAATATGATTTAGAAGTGGTAACTGCATGTGTAGATGTTGGTCAGCCAAAAGAAGAAGTTGAAAAAGCAGAAGAAGCAGCTAAAAACCTTGGAGTAAAAAAACATTACACAATTGATGCAAAAAATGAGTTTGCAAATGAATATATAGCTAAAGGAATAAAATCAAATGCAGTATATGAAGGATACCCATTAAGTACTGCTCTTGCAAGACCATTAATAGCTATGAAAATCATTGAAGTAGCTTTAAAAGAAAATGCAAAAGCTATAGCTCATGGATGTACTGGTAAAGGAAATGACCAATTTAGATTTGAAGCAGTGATTAGATCCATGTCTGATTTTGATATAGTTGCTCCAATTAGAGATTTAAACTTGACAAGAACAGAAGAGCAAGAATACGCTGAAAAACATGGGATTCATATCTCTTCTGACAAAATATATAGTATAGATGAAAATATTTGGGGAAGATCAATAGAAGGAGATATTCTTGAAGACCCTGTTAATGAACCTCCTGAAGAGATTTATGCATGGACTGCATCATCTGAAAATGCAAAAGACAGACCTACAAAATTAGCTATTGAATTTGAAGAAGGAGTTCCAATAGCTATTGATGGGAGAATCATGCCACTTTTTGAGCTTATAGAAGAAGCTAACAAAATAGCTGGAGAAAATGGGATTGGAAGGATAGATACAATAGAAAATCGTATGATTGGTCTTAAAAGCAGAGAAATCTATGAAGTTCCAGGTGCATTATTGTTAATTCGTGCTCATCAAGCTTTAGAAGAATTAGTTCTTACAAAAGATGAAATATTGTTCTCGGAATACATGAGTACAAAATATGCAGACTTAGTTTATAATGCTCTTTGGCAAGAACCTCTTAGAGATGATATGGATCAAGCTATTGACAATATGCAATTAAGAGTGAGTGGAAAAGTAGTTTTAAAGCTATTCAAAGGATCAATTCTTCCTTTATCACGAGAATCTGATTACAGTTTACATGATATTGAACATATAAGTTTTGAAGATAAAGAAAACGATCAAAAAGAAGTTGAAGGTATGATTAAACACCACGGACTTCAAGCAGCTATCTATCAAAAATTAAACAAGTAAAATAAAGAACTCTATTAAAAAAGCTTTTATTTTCCCCCATTATCTTTTTATTCATTTAATATTCTTTTAATTATTCCTTTAATTATTCTTTTAATTATTCTTTTATTATTAGACTTATTATTTTATTGTATTTTTGTATTTTTTGAATCCTATTTAATATTCTAATATTTTTATCATTATAATAGATTTTATTTTAAGTTTCATTTTCATTATAACTTTTTAACACTTTATTGAAACATTGATTATTTAAATTTTATTATTTAATCATTTATTTTTAAATTTATTTTTAAATTTTTTATATCAAATAAATAGGATTTATGAATAAAATAATAAATAAAATAATAGAATTTAGAGGATGGATTCAACGATAACTCTAATAATAAATCTAATAATAAATCTAATAATAAGTCTAATAAATTTAATAATAAATGATTTAATAATGAATTTAATAATAAATATAATAATGAATCTAAGAATAAATATAACAAAAAGAAACTTTAATTAATAAAATAAATATTAGCTCTTAAGAATAATTAGAAAAAAATTAATATAATCAAACATATATATTTACTCATGAATAATAAACTAAAAGACCTTGTTGTGGATAAAGATGTTAGGTGTCCACTCTGTGGTGGAGAAATGAAAAAATCAGGGTCTCTAAAAGGGAAAAGCAAATTTAAATGTGTTATTTGTGGATATGAGATATAAACTTAATGACATGAAATATAATACTATGATATAATTATCATAGAACATTAATACAAAATATCATATTAACAAAAGAAATTAAGATATTAAAAAAGAAAAACAATATAAATAATATAAAACAAAATTAGTAATTTGAATTTTACAAAATTAATAAATAAAAACATTAATTGATAAAAACATTAAGTAAATATATTTTAAGTATATTGAATATCTTTTATCTAAATATTTATTTTCAATTTTAGGTGAATTAATTGCAATATTATGTAAGCCCCTTTAATAAAGAAGCTAAATTAAAGTTTCCAAAAAAAATCACAATTTACGACACAACACTTCGTGATGGTGAGCAAACTCCTGATGTATGTCTAAATCCAGAAGAAAAATTAGAGATAGCTAAAAAACTTGATGAACTTAAGATCCATCAAATAGAAGCAGGTTTTCCTATAGTATCGAATCAAGAAAGAGAAGCTGTGAAATCTATAGCTAATGAAGGATTGAATGCACAAATTATATCTTTAGCTAGAACAAAGAGAGAGGATATTGATAGAGCACTTGATTGTGATGTAGATGGTGTTATAACATTTATGGCAACTTCAGACCTTCATCTTGAACATAAACTACATTTAAGTAGAGAACAAGCATTAAACGTGTGTATGAACTCTATTGAATATGCTAAAGATCATGGTTTATTTGTAGCTTTTTCTGCAGAGGATGCTACAAGAACTGATCTTGACTATTTAAAGAGAATTTATAAAAAGGCAGAAGATTTTGGAGCAGATCGAGTTCATATTGCAGATACAGTAGGTTCAATCAGCCCCCAAGGAATGGATTTTCTTGTAAAAGAACTTAAGAAAAATTTAAATATTGATATAGCTATGCATTGCCATAATGATTTTGGTATGGCTCTTTCAAACTCCATATCAGGACTTCTCGCAGGAGGAAGTGCAGTTTCAACTACCATAAATGGAATTGGTGAAAGGGCAGGAAATACTTCTCTTGAAGAATTAATAATGGCTTTAAGGATTATTTATGGTATAGATTTAGGATTTAAGATAAAACACATACAAGAGTTATCAAAAACTGTTGAAAAATATACAAAACTCCCAGTACATAATAATAAACCAATTGTAGGAAGAAACATATTTAGACACGAATCTGGAATACATGTAGATGCTGTTATTGAAGAACCACTTACATATGAACCATTTTTACCAGAAATGGTTGGTCAAAAACGCCAATTAGTCCTTGGGAAACATTCTGGTTGTAGAGCTGTAAAAGCTAAACTTGATCAATGTGGTGTTGAAGTTACAAAAGACGAACTCTGTAAGATTGTAGAGGAAGTTAAAAAGAATAGAGAAGAAGGAACATATATTGATGATGAAGTCTTCAATCATATTGTTAAAACAGTTAGAGGCCCATTTGACATTTAAATCATGAAGTTCAATAAGATTCTAACAAAAATATTAAAGAGTGTTAAAATTGAATATTACAGAAAAAATCCTTTCAAAAAAAGCAGGTTCTGATGTATCTCCTGGTGAAATAATAGAAATTGATGTAGATTTAGCTATGTCTCATGATGGTACATCACCTCCAGCAATTAAAACTTTTGAAAAAATAGCTAAAAAAGTCTGGAACCCTGAAAAAATTGCTATTGTATTTGATCATACCGTTCCTCCAAATACAATTGGGTCTGCAGAATTTCATAAAGTAGCGAGAAAATTTGGAAGGAAACAAGGAATAAAAAATCTCTATACTCATGGTGAAGGAATATGTCACCAAGTTTTACCTGAAAAAGGACTTGTAGAACCTGGACAAGTTATTGTTGGTGCAGATTCTCATACTTGTACTTATGGAGCATTTGGAGCATTTTCAACAGGAATGGGTGCAACAGACATAGCTATGGTTTATGCTACTGGTAAAACTTGGTTTATGGTTCCAGAATCATATCGTATTGAAATTAATGGCAAATTACCAAATAATATAACATCAAAAGATATTATTTTACATATTATAGGTCATGTAGGTTCTGATGGAGCAACTTATAAAGCATGCGAATTTTGTGGCGAAACTATTGATAATTTAGATGTTAGTTCTAGAATGACAATTACGAATATGGCAATTGAAATGGGTGCTAAAAATGGAATAATGGAGCCTAATAAATTAACATTAGAATATATTGCAAAGAGAACTAATAAATCCATTGATCAATTAAATGTATTTAGGTCAGATAAGGATTCTGTATATGAAAAAGAATTTTCTTTTGATATAAGTGAAATAGAGCCTCAAATTGCATGTCCTAATGATGTAGACAATGTGAAAAATATATCAAAGGTTATTGGAACCCATATTGATCAAGGTTTTATTGGTTCATGTACTAATGGGAGATTAACAGATTTAAAAGAAGCAGCAAGAGTTATAAAAGGTAAGAAAGTTCATCCTGATGTTAGACTAATTGTTTCTCCTGCTTCAAAAGAAATTTATGAAATAGCTATGGAAAAAGGGATTCTTAAAACATTTATGGATTCTGGGGCTATTATTTGTAATCCTGGATGTGGACCATGTTTAGGGGGACACATGGGTGTTTTAAGTGAAGGAGAAGTTAGCATTTCCACTACAAATAGGAATTTCAAGGGTAGAATGGGAGATCCTAAATCTGAAGTTTATTTATCCAATGCAGGAGTAGTTGCTAGTTCTGTTATAAAAGGGTATATAGAAAGTCCTGAAAATATATTATAAGCTGAAATAGATTATAAACTGAAAATAGGTTATAAATTGAAAATATATTATAAATTATTTGAGGAATTTTATGAATAAAAAAGAGCTTAGAATTATTGATAAGATAGAAAATCTTGAAAAAAAAGGTGCTAAATTATCAAACACCCAAAAAATACTTTTAGCAACAGACGGTTCTGTTACTACAATACTTGATGTTTTAGTGGGAGAAATTAAAATTAAAACATTGAAACAGGAATTTCAAGAAGCTGATAGTGACATAGCTAAGCTTCTTAGTATTGATGAAGGTGAAATAGTAAATTATCGTGTTGTTGTAATGTTTAATGATAATTCTCCTCTAATTTATGCAACATCATATATTCCTATTAAAAGATTAACATCAGAATTTAAAAAGGACTTAATAAGTGCAGATATTCCTATTGGTAGAATTCTAAGAAAATACAATATTGAATCTAGAAGAGAAATTCAAACAGTTAAAATTGAAAAAAATCCAAAAGACGAATTGAAAAATATTTTTAAAACAAATGCTAATTTTTTAAGTAGAGATTATCATATTATACATAATGATGAAATATTGATTTGGATTGAAGAAAAATTCCCTATCGATTCATTTTTAAAGAATTATAAAAATTAATAAAAATTAAAATCTATAAAATCTTTATATTCATATATTTTTTTATAAGAGTATTAAATACAAAAAATTAAAATCATACCAAGATTTAAAATAATATTATACATATTAAAATTAATATAGAGCTTAGAATTAATATAAAATTTAATTAAATTATTAAATAAATTAATATAGAGCTTAAAATTATTATAAAATTTAAAACTATTACATAAAATGAAATTAATATAAATCATGAAAATAATTCTTAACTTCAGATTAGTGTTCATAAAGGTGTTTTAATGGGAGTTAAATTCAAAGACATTATAGAACCAGAAATTATAAATTTCAAAGATTTAAATGGTAGAATAATAGCTATAGATGCAGCTAATTCTCTATATCAATTTTTATCAAGTATTCGTCAAGCTGATGGAACACCATTAATGGATAAGAATGGAAATATAACCTCTCACTTGAGTGGAATATTATATAGAACTTCAAATATAGTTGAAAAAGGTATCAAACCTATTTATGTATTTGATGGAGAACCCTCTGAGTATAAAGAAAACACCATAAATGAAAGGCGTGAAATAAGACAAGATGCAGAAAAGAAATGGAAAGAAGCTCTTAAAAAAGGAGATGAACAAACAGCAATGAAATTTGCAAAAAGATCATCTCGAATGTCACCATATATCCTTGAATCTGCAAAAGAACTTTTAGAAATAATGGGAATCCCTTATGTTCAATCATTTGGAGAAGGAGAAGCTCAAGCTTCTTATATGGTTCTAAACGGAGATGCATGGGCAGTGGCTTCTCAAGACTATGATTGTTTACTTTTTGGTGCTAAAAAAATCATTAGAAATCTTACAATAAGTGGAAACTTATCTGATTTAGAATATCTTGAACTTGATAATGTTTTAAACAGATTAGAAATTACAAGAGAACAGTTAGTTGATATTGCAATAATGGTTGGAACAGATTTTAATCCTGGAATAAAAGGTGTTGGTGCAAAGACTGGTCTCAAAATAGTTAAAAATTCAAGCATAGAAAAATATATAAAAGAAAAAGGCATTACATTTGATGTGAATCTTGAAGAACTCAAAAATATCTTTTTAAATCCAAACATTAATAAAAATTATAATATCAAATGGAAAAGTGTTGATAAAACTAAAATAGTTGATTTTTTATGTGAAAAGCATGATTTTTCTGAGGAAAGAGTACTTAGTGCTGTTAAAAAAATGGAAAAACTAAATACTACTCAAAAAAGCCTTGAAGATTGGTTTGGAAAATAAGCATTAGAACATTTATTTTATCAATAAAGTAATTTTTAATAAAACTATTTTTTTTAATAAATCTATCTTTTTTAATAAAAATATCTAATTTAATAATACTATTCTTAATATTTTTATTATTAATATTTCTATTATTAATATATTTATTCTTAATATTTTTATTATTAATATTTTTATTTCAAAATTTTATTCAAAACATTTATTTCTAATATTTCTATAATTATTTTGAATGATTACTAATTTCATAAATATCTAAAACTAATTTTTCCTTGATTTTATTAAAACAGATTTTTATTAAAACAAATCTAAAAAGGAGGAAATTTTTCACCAAAAATTTCTTTTGCATATTTTACAGCTAATTCAACCTGTTTTGGATATTTTTTTATCATTATTCTTTGAAATTCATCCCTATTTTTTACTTTAGATAATATTTTAATAATGTTTAAATAAGTATTAAATGAAGATTTTAGATGATAATTATTTCCATTATCTTCATTTGCATTATCCATATTTATATTATATTTAACTACATTATTCTTAATTATATTGCCTTCAGTTATATTATCTTCAGTTATATTACCTTTAGTTATATTACCTTTAGTTATATTATATTTAGTTATAATATCTTTAGTTATACTATTCAAATCATTCCAATATAGCTTTTTGTTAATACAAGGGATTTCTAAAGTTTTGCAAACAGTTTCCATTTTAAAATATTTCTTCCGGATAAGTGGAGAAACAGAACTTATTAAAACATGATTTTCAAGATCAATAAGAGGTGGAACACCTTGAGATTCACGTCTATTTGGGGAAATCAGATTTTCATAATTTTTAATATTATAACAATGAAGTTCTATATAAAAATCAGGTTTATGTTTTTTAATAAGATTTATAATAGTTTTACCAATCTTAGTTTCATAATATTCTTTTTTTATAGTAGAAATATATTCTGTATAATCAAAATTATAAATAAAAGTTTTACCATTAGAAAAATCAGAATAGGACATTGATTTAAGAAAATCAATAGTAGTTTCACCTTCATGACCGTGAATTCCACCTACAAATAGTTTTGTAGGTCCTTCTCCTTTATCGATAAATCTATAATATGACATAGAAATATATAACTGATATATTTTTTATAAATTTTATAAACTTATAGAAAGGTTTGTAAAAAGGAAAGAGATATAAATAAATTTAAGTTCCTTCTTGCCAATTATTTAAATATTCATTTTGGCGATCAGACAAGTTATCAATTTCAATATCCATAGCTTTGAGTTTTAAACCAGCTATCTTATAATCAAGTTCATCTGGAGATTTTATAACTCCAACATCAAGATCATTTTCGATTATATATTTAGCTGAAAGTGCTTGAGCAGCGAAACTTAAATCCATTATTTCTGCAGGATGTCCTTGTCCTCTTTCTGCAGCTAAATTAACTAGACGTCCATCAGCTAAAAGATAAATTTTCCTTCCATCTTCCATGGTGAATTCTTCAACACTCTCTCTAACTTCTTCAACAGATACAGACTGATTTTCAAGGTCTTCTCTGTTAATTTCAACATTAAAATGCCCAGAGTTTGCCAACATACATCCATCTTTCATATTTCTAAAATCATCCCCACTAACAACATTAATGTTTCCAGTTACGGTTATTAATAAATCAGCATGTTTTACTGCTTCTTTTGTTGGCATAACCCTATATCCATCCATTCTTGCTTCAAGTGCCCTTATAGCATCAACTTCAGTTACGATTACATTAGCTCCCAAACCATTTGCCCTAGTAGCTACACCACGGCCACACCAACCATATCCACAAACAACAACAGTTTTACCAGCAATTAACATATTAGTAGTTCCCATTATAGCATCAAAAGTTGATTGACCAGTACCATATCTATTATCAAATAAATATTTAGTATAAGCATCATTTACAGCTATAAGTGGAATTTTCAAAGCATTGTCTGCATGCATAGCTTCTAATCTATGAACTCCAGTAGTAGTTTCTTCACAAGCCCCTTTAACATTAGAAAGTAATTCTTTTCTTTCTTGGTGAAGAACTAAGATCATGTCAGCACCATCATCAATGATTATATCAGGCTTATGATCAAGAACATCATTTATAGTTTCATAATACTCTTCTTCGGTTTCTTCTCTCCAACCATACATATTAAGTCCAAGAGCTGCACCCCCTGCAGTTGCATCATCATGAGTAGATAATGGATTACATCCAGTCATTGCAACTTCAGCTCCACCAGCTTGAAGAGTTAAACCAAGATTAATTGTTTTAGGCTCAAGATGAAGGCAAGAACCTATAGTAATACCTTCAAAAGGTTTTGTCCGTTCAAATTCTTTTTTAATGTGTTCAAGAACGGGCATATGTTTTTGAACCCATTTGATTTTCTTAATACCTTCATCAGCTAAATTCATATTTCTTACTTTACTCATAAAAATCACAAATATTATTAATCTTAATATAATTTTATATTTATTTTCATTTTATATAAAATTATTAATACTATAATCATTAATACAAAAAAATAATTCTGAAAATAAATTTATTAAGAGATTTATTATCTATTAAAATTATTAAATGTTCCCATTAGACTTTAACAAAGCTAACATTTGATTAAAAGAAGTTTCAACACTTCCAGAAGAAATATCACCATGAGGAGATGTAGATAACCCTGTGATTGAAGGAGTACCCTTCATATTTAAAACATCTTCAATAGCTCCTTCATAATCAACTCCTGCAACTTCATGAACTTCAATACCTTCATTTAAAAATTTAGTCATTTGAATTGCAAATAAATAGCTATCATAAGTTGGATATTTAGAACACATTATTGTATCATGTCCAGGTACAGCACCAGGAGCTGTTGAATGGAAATCACCAACAAAACTTGAATTTCTACTAGCAGCATATGTAACAATATCATTAGAAGGAGTTCCTACTTCATCAGCAACAGTATTAAGATTTTGACCATTCAAAAGTTTTTCATTATTAGCAGTTAAATTAGGAGCTGCAAACGGAACAACATAAACAGTTCCATGAATTTTTTTATTATCCAAATAATCAATAAGCTGTATTGCAGCTATTTGAGGAGGAAGTTGGTTTCCATGAACTCCTGCAACAATAAATGTTACTGGTTCCTCACCATTCCCAAATTGAATAACTGGAGTTCCATTTTTAGCTGAATCAATCATAGCTAAACTTAAATTAGAATGATTATGTATAATAAGATTAGATCTTAAAACATTATTTTTATTAACATCAGCTCCATTTTCAGAGTTAATATAGTCAATGTTTACTGAATTTTTATCCAAAAAAACAAAATAAATAGTAGTTAAAGAAATTAACATAAGTAAAATAATTATTATAGAAATTAAAATCTTTTGATTGTTATTCATTTAAAGTCCCCCATCTTTAAGTTTTTATTGATTTATACAATGATAATTGTTTAAATAAAATGATAATTGTTGTATGATAGTTTACATAGCAAATATATAATCAATAATTATTATAATTGATAACTTTTATAATGTCTTTTATAATATCTATAATATAATATCTATTATAACATATAATAATTATTAATACAATATACTTATTATAATCCAACATAATATATACAATGATTATTATATTTATATAATACATAAAATATTATTATAATTCCATATAATATATATAACAGCTGTTGTATTTCTATATAATATATATAACAGTTATTATACTTCTATAATAGTTATTATAAGTATATATAATATAAACAATTTATCATAAATATATTAAATATTTATTAGAACTTATTGAAAATCTAAAGATATAATCAAAAATAATCGAAAAGTTTAAATGTGATAATAATCTGATAGATGATAGTCAGATGCCGGGGTGGCTCAGCTGGTTAGAGCGCACGGCTCATAGGGTTTTAAGCAGTGCTCTGACTAATTCCTGGGATACCGTGAGGCCGCGGGTTCGAATCCCGCTCCCGGCATCATATATATCCCAGGAAACATTATATTTTTATTTTTATACAAATTCAAGTATTTTAAAAACTTATTCTTTTTTCAAAATGTTTTAAAACAGTGCAGATAAAAAATTCTAAGATAAAAAATTCAAAGATTACTGCCTAAAAAATTAAAAATAATAATAATTTTAAAATAATAGTAATAATTTAGAATATAATACTAGTAAAACAAGATATATTAAAAATAACATAATTTACATAATAAAAAGTTAACTTACTGTTAGATAATACTTAATATTAGATAATAATATTGATAGTATAATAATAAATTAATTATTAATATTAATTATCAAAATAATAATAATAATAATTCTAAAATTATTATTATAATTATTATAATTATTAATATTTAATAATATAAACTAATTTTATAACTAATTTTAATAAGATTATAAAACATAATTTTAATATTATTAAGTAAATTTCTAGGATTATAGAGTAAAATTTAACTGAATTATAAATATAGTTCAATAGAATTATAAATATAATTTAATAGAATTATAAATTGAATAGTTTTGAGAATAATTTAGGTGTTAAGATGCTTTATAGAGAATTAGGAAAAACTGGTGAAAAAGTATCAATTTTAGGTTTTGGAGCTATGCGTTTTCCAATAATAGAAAACAAACCAAATGTAATTGATGAAAAAGAAGCTTCAAAAATGCTTAAATATGGAATTGATAATGGAATAAATATTATTGATACAGCTTATTCTTATCACACACTTGATTTCAATGAACCGGGAGAAAGTGAGCCATTTTTAGGAGATTTTTTATCAACAGGATACAGAGAAAAAGTATTAATCTCAACAAAACTTCCAACTTGGATAGTTGAAAAAAAAGAAGATATGGATATCTTTTTAAATCAACAGTTAGATAGATTAAAGACCGATAGTATAGACATATATCTACTTCACTCATTAAAAGAAGATTATTGGAAAAATCTAACTAACCTCGATGTTTTTGAATTTATGGATGATGCATTGGCAGATGGAAGAATTAAGCATATTGGATTCTCTTTTCATGATGAATTAGATCTTTTACTTGAAATTCTTGATTCTTACGAATGGGAAGTTGTTCTTACCCAGATGAATTATCTAGATGAAGGTTATCAAAGTGGAATTAATGGAGTACAATATTTAAGTAGTATAAATATGGGGAACATGATTATGGAGCCTTTAAGAGGAGGTAAACTTGTTGAAAACATACCCCAAGATGTTCAAAAAATTTGGGATAGTGCAAAAGTGAAGCGTAGCCCCTTGGAATGGGCATTTAAATATTTATGGGACATGGAAGGAATTAGTACAGTTTTTAGTGGAATGAGTAATTTAGAACAAGTGAAAGAAAACATATCTATAGCAAATCAAAGCTATCCAAACACTCTTACTAATGAAGAAAAAAAATTGATAAAAGAAGTAGCTAGGGCATATAGAGATAAAAAAGATGTTGAATGTACACAATGCAATTATTGCATGCCCTGTCCAGAAAAAGTAGATATACCTACTTGTTTTAAAGAATATAATATAGCTAAAATGCTCGATGACCCTGAAGCTAGCTCAATGCAATATTTTTCACTCCTTGATGAAGAAAATTATGCATCTTCATGTACAGAATGTGGAGATTGTGTATCAATGTGTCCTCAAATGATAAATATTCCTAAAGAATTGGAAAAAGTAAAAAAACTTTTTGGTAGATAGATTTTTTAAATATTAAAACTAAATTAAATATATGGATAAAATCAATATTTATAGACAAAATCAATGTTATAGATAATTTAAATATAAAATAAATAATTTAAATATAGATTTGAATTATGAAAATTAAAATTGAAAACAATAAAAATTGAATTAAAAATTGAAGTTGATTAAATTGAAAGCTAATTAAGATTGAAGTTGATTAAAATTAAAAACTAATTAAAATTGAAAATTGGTTAAGATTGAATCAAAGATTAAAATTAAAAAATTATAATTAATATTTTTTTATTAAAAAGTAATAAATTAGAAATATTTATATGCCATGAGTAGGAAAATTATTTCCGACTACTAATAATTACAACTATAAATTTCAATATTTATTGTATAAATATAAAAACAAGGAAATCAATATACAATATAATCATATATCACATAAAAAAAATACAATAAAAAAACTAATATAATATAAAAATTGTAAAATTTTTGTAGTCGAAATAGTTGGTTGATATATTACCATGATATATAATGATTATGTTGACATTGTTTAAAATTTTTAAACAAAATAAAACTATTAATAGCTAATCAAAATTTATGTTGGCTAATTTCTTATTGGAGAAGATTTAATGGATGTTATAGGAAACGCAATTGAAATAATGAATGAAAAAGGAATTAAATTTATAAGATTGCAATTTGTAGATATTAATGGAATCCCAAAAAGCGTATCTGTTCCTTTTGGGAGTGATGAAGACTTAGAAGATATGTTTAATGATGGAATATTATTTGATGGATCTTCTGTAGATGGTTTTGTTGAAATAAATGATAGTGACTTAATAATGAAACCAGACCCAAACACAGTTTCCCTTTTACCATGGAGACCAGAAGAATCTGGAGTATGTAGATTTATATGTGATATATATAATACTGATAACACCCCATTTGAGGGAGACCCAAGAAGTATACTCAAAAAATCACTGAAAAAAATTAGTGATAAAGGATATAACTACAATATTGGACCTGAACCAGAATTTTTCATAATAGACAAAGATGAAGAAGGTAATTACATCCCACATGATGATGCAAGCTATTTCGATGTTGAACCATTAGATAAAGGACCTAATTTTAGAAGAAAATTAGTTTTCGACCTAGAAGAACTTGGTTTTGAAGTAGAAGCAAGCCATCATGAAGTTGCTCCTGGTCAAAATGAAATTGCATTTAAGTTTGACGATGCATTGAAAACAGCTGATGCTGTAATAACCTTTAAACAAGCTATTAAAGCTATCGTTGACAATATGGGATATATGGTAACATTCATGCCAAAACCATTCTTTGGAGTAAACGGTAGTGGAATGCACTGTCACCAAAGCTTATTTAAGAATGGAGAAAATCTCTTCTCTGATGAAAATAGTGAAAATGGATTATCTCAAGAAGCATTATACTTTATGGGTGGACTACTTAAACATTCAGCAGCTCTATCTGCTGTTGTTGCACCTACTGTAAATTCCTATAAACGATTAGTCCCAGGATATGAAGCACCTGTTTATGTTGCTTATGGACTTAAAAATAGATCTGCCCTTATACGTATTCCAGCTGCACGTGGAAAAGGAACAAGAATCGAATATAGATGTCCCGACCCATCATGTAATCCTTACCTTGCATTTGCAGCTATGTTAGAAGCAGGTTTAGATGGTATAAACAATAAAATAGACCCTGGAGACCCAACAGAAATTAACATTTATAAATTAAATGATGAAGAACTTGAAGAAAGAGGAATTAAAACTTTACCTGCAAGCTTATGGGAAGCATATCATGCATTTGAAGAAGATGAAGTCCTTAAAAAGGGACTTGGATCCCATATTAGTGAAAAATTCTTAGAATCCAAATACGCAGAATGGGATGAATACAGAATACAAGTGTTCGGATATGAACAGAAAAAATATATGAGTCTTTAATTCTTTAATTTATTAATTCTTTAATCTATAAATAATAATGAAAAATATTAAGGAATATACAAAATATATTATAAAATAGTAGAAAATTTAGAGATTATTCTTTAAATACTACTATTAAATTTTTATTATTTTTAATCTTATAGCTAATTTTAAATTTACAAATAAACTGCTTATTTTAAAAATATTTATAATATCAATAATATCATCAATATTAATAATATTTAAATTAATAATACTCCAAATTATAAATTTTTTCTATAAATATTTAATTATAATGAATAATATTTCAATCATAATGAACATTTTCTATAAATATTTTAATATAGATAAATATAAATAATAATTTAATAATAATAGGACTATGATTTAACAAGGTTATTAATTAACTATTGTTAAAATATAATTATTATTAAAAATACTGATTCTTAGGAGTTTTTTATGTCAGAATCACAAGAAAAAATAATTGAAATATTAAGAATTATAAATGAATATGATAAACCAGTCGGTGCAAGGGTTGTTTCCAAGGAATTAATAAGCCGTGGATATGATCTAGGAGAGAGAACTATCCGATATCATATGCAAATTCTTGATGAAAAGGGGTTTACTAAAAAAGTTGGATATTCTGGAAGAAAATTAACTAATTATGGTAAATTGCAGCTAAAAAATGGTCTTATATATGACCATGTTGATTTTGTATTCTCAAAATTCGAAGAAATGATATATCAAACTGATTTTGATTATGAAACAAAAAAAGGGAATTTGGTTGTAAATGTTTCAAGTGTCACTTTAAAAGATTCAGAATTAAATAAAAAAGAAAAAAATCCTATAGAAACAATGAGAAGTGTCTTTTCATCAGGATTACATATAAGCCCATACATAGGATTAAAAACAAGGAATATTGAGAATTCTGATAGTAAAGAATACTTAATAAGAACTATATGTGGAACTACTATAGATGGAATATTTTTAAAAAAAGGCATTCCTAGTTTACCTATTTATGGAGGACTCATAAAAGTCAAAAACTATGTTCCTCAAAGATTTACTGAATTAATATCATATAAAAAGACTTCAATCACCCCTATAAATGCATTCATAGCTGATGGTATGACTTCAGTTTTGGATGTTATAGAAACTGGAAATGGAGTTATTCCTGCTAATTTTAGGGTAATACCAAAAGACTCTCTTGAAAAAACTAAAGCTATTTTAGGTGACTTAAACAAAATTGGAATTGATGGAGTTATATCAATAGGAGAAGGTGGAGAAAAAGTATTAGGAATTAATGTAAATGAGAGTATGGCAGGTATAGCAATTATTGCAGGCATAACACCACTTTGTACACTTAAAGAGCTAGATTATCCTATTGAAATGAAAATAAGTGATGAAATGGCTAGTTTTGAAAATTTAAAACCTGCACATAATGTCCTTAGAAAAAGAAAAAATTCTACCAATAATAATAGTAAAAAACTCCAAAAAAATAGTATTCTAAAACCTTCAGCTAAAGAAAAAGAATTGAAAGTTTCATTTTTACTTTCAAAAGCATGGAATCTTATTCAAAATGTTGATTTCGATGTTGAAACTTGTGAAGGAAAGCTAATAACTAATTTATCATATGTAGATAGGTCAGATTTAGAAGAATCTATAGAAATCATGAAAAAAAGTTATAAGCTATCTAAGAGATATTTAAGTCCATATTATAAAATAGTTGAACCTGAAAAAGGAACAGAATATTATGAAAATAATAAAGTAGGTATAGCTACAATTTGTAGCTTATCAAGTGATGGAGTACTTATCAATAAAGGAATTATGTCAACCCCAAAATATGGAGGGCTTTTAGAAATAGGAAAAAATCCATTTTTTACAGAACTAATTTCATATGATGGTTCTTCAATAGATCCACACGAGATATTTATTTTTAAAAATATGACTTATGTTCTTAACAAGTCTAATCATGATGAAAATTATTTGAATAATCCAGATTATAATTTTGATATTAATGGTTCAAAAAAAATACTTGCATCAATAAAAGAAGTTCCATTTATTGCAAGAGATAAAACTAAAGAAATATTAGATAGAATGGAAAAAATAAAGTTACCTATTTTTAAAATAGGAAAACCTAGAGAACTTGTTTACAATGCAAAAGTAGATAGATACAACTTTGGTTTTGTCACAGGAAGTGGTTTAAACCAGATAGCAGCTATTAAAGAAAGTGGAATTGATGTTAATATTAAAGCTGTTCAAGGAACAATAGAGATTGATGAAATGGAATTATTATAATTAGTATAGCTATTATATTTATTATAATTATAGCTTTGTAGAAATCCTTATTTTTCTTAAAATTTAAAATTTCTTTTTTTTTGAATATTTTTCTTTAATTTTAAAATAAGATATTTTTTTGTTTTTTAAATTTTTTTATTGGATTATTCATTTAATAATTTGGATATTAATGATTAAAAAGATATAAATATTAAAATGAAGAACATATATTAATATAAAGCGTAAAAATACATATTCTCTATTTAATGATTTGATTTCAAAGCAATAAATCCTTCGGATTTTCACTTTGAAAAAGTAGCACAAAATTATATAAAAAAAGTAGGGTGGATCAATAGAAGACCTACCTCAAAATATTATTTAATATAATTTAAAATTTATTATTTTTTTCTTTTAGCATTATAGATTGCTGCAGAAATGATTGATACTAATATTAAAAATAAAATTGGTAAACCAGTTTCTTTCATACTAGCATGAGTATTGTTGATAACGTTATCTTCTTTATTATATGACAAAATAGTATCATTATTAAGAGTTGAATTTTTAGTTTTAAATGCTTCTGTGTTATTATTAATATTAGTATTGTTTGAAGTATTAGTATTAGTTATGTTAGTATCATTAGTTGTATTGGTATTATTAGTTATGCTAGTATTTGTTGTATTAGTATTATTAGTTGTGTTAGTTTCATTGTTAGGATCAACAGGAATCTTTACATATTCAATTATATCTTTTATGAAAGAATCTACTTGAAACAATAATAAATCTTGTTTTCCTTCATTCCAACCATCACCCATCATTCTAAATATAAAGTTATATGTCTCATCAGTCCATCTTGTAACTGTATAATTAGAACTATTAATCTCTTCAATAGTAACTATTTTATCAGTGCTTACTACTTTTTGTGCTGTGTAAAAATCTGGATATTCTACCCACGGTAAACTGGTTTTTTGAGTGATATTCCAAGTACCCTCCTGCAAATCATCATAGCTATTATTATGATAATTATCTACAATGTATTCAACAACACCTTCTCTTGTAGTTATTTTTGAACTAATAGGAAGAGAATCTCCATAATATATAATTCTTTCTTCATCAACACATAAAAAATTATAATCTTTAAGTTCCCCACTTTCATTTACTTTTACAGTAGTTTCATTAACTAGTGTACCATTATCAGCAACAGCAGCAGAAATGGTTCCTATTAAAAAAACAGCTATTAATAGAAATAAATACTTTTTCATAAAAAATACCCCCAATTTTAGATATATTAATTTATACAAAAATTTATAAAATTATTAAAAAAAGAATATTAATATTATAAAAATGTTAATGTATAAATTATATTATATAATTAATACTATAAATAGTTAGTTGTTATAAAAACAATAAATATTAATAAAAACAAAATAATAAAATTGAAAATTACTTCAGAAACACTCTTCCTAAATCAATAAAAAGAATATTTAAGACTAAAAATGGATTAAAAAACCAAATAACAATACAAAAAGGAAAATGGGAAAAAAATAAAAAATATCAACTCAAAAATAGACAAACTCAAAAATATTAAAAAGATTTACACTTGAAATGTTTACTTTTACAGCTGCAAAACTAAACATTATATAATCCATTCATCTTTGAATTTTTTTACCTTCTAATAAATCTTGATATACACCCACACACATTCACATCATCATATTTTGTGAAGGAAAACTGAATTTTTTAAAGGTTTGTAAAGGTTAATTTACAATCTTAAGGGGTATGAGTGTAAAGGTTACTGTAAAGGTTTACATTAATTGTAAACATCTGCAAAAATGTTTTTCTTTTATACATCATTTTATAACATATCAAAAACATATATATAATACAGGTGGTGATTATAAAATGATGAATTTTAATTTAATATTCGCCACAACAATAATATATGCGATATTTTTAGTTGGATGGATTTTCTTAAAGCATAGCTTTAATCAAAGAGTTAGTTATTAGCAAATAAACAAAATTTTTATAGAAATCCATTTAAAGCATTTTTAAATATTTTTATATTATAAATAATTAAATAATTTTTTATATTATAAGTAATTAAATTATATTTTAATATAAAAATAAAATGTTTGAAAAAAAACATCCTATTATTGTTTTATTTTTAAAATTTTTAATTCTATCATAAGTTATAATACTTTTATTTTTATTAAAATCTTCAAGAAATTATAAAATAATTATTATAATGCCGAATATAGTCATTATCGTTTTAAACAAAAACCCAATATTTAAATAATTTATAAAAATTATAAAAAACATGAGAATAAAAAAAATCCATAAGTTTTGATTAAAATGACAAAAAAAATATTGAATATTAAAAAAGTAAAAAACCCTTCCAAACATAATTTTGAAATTGAAATACACATCTTAGAAGAAGGAATAGTCAGAATCAATTACAAATCAGCAAATGATAATAAGAATTATGAAAAAATATATTTTAAAAATTTAACAGAAAAAGATACTGATTTAATTAAAGAAAATTTAAATAAAGATGTAATTCTCATTACATACAGTTCTGAAGAAGAATATGAAAAACAATCTAATATCCCAATTAATGAAAGAAAACATTATATCTTAAAATTAAAATCTTGGAGACTAACAAATTAAGAATCATTTTTTATTATTATTTACAATATTCTAATCATATCCCTAAAAATCACAAGGGACAATTCTTTTAGTTATGGATGGGATATTAATTCTTGTGTTGAAGTGTTTAAAATATATTCTAGTGCTTTTTTAGAGTTTTTTCAAATTTATTTAGAAAATTTTATAAGAAAAAGGTTGATTATTAGAATATAACACTTTAACCGTATTTTATATATTATTATAACTTTTCTTCCATTTCATGCTAATTTTTATAAATTATTGATAATGTTTATATTAATTTTTTAACAATACAAATCAACAATTATTATATATTACTTTTATCAAAACTTATAACCATTCATAAAAATAAAAGCAGGGGGTGAAAATATTAACGAACCTAAACATCAAATAAACAGCCCTATAATACATAAAATTGGATTTGACCCTATTAAAAAAGTTTTATCAATCCAATTCACTAGTGGAGCTGTTCACACATTAAATTCAAACATTGGAGAATATAGAAAATTCCTTAATAGTAAGTATCATGATGATTATTATTATGAAAAATTCCATGATAAATTAAAAAAACAAGTTTCAAAGAATAACCACTCAAGTTTAAGCAACAGTAGTGGATTCGAGATATAATTCATCATATAACTCAAAAAATAAAAAAAATTAGAAGTCTAAGTGTTCTCTTTCAATAGTACTACTTCCTACAAGTTCTGCATTACGACCTGCATCATATAAACATCTTATACCTATTCTTAAGTCTCCTTCACGGTAAGCATGCTCAGCCACCATATAAATAACTTCTTCACTAATAACTCCTCGAGCAAAGCCTAATTTACACCTATCACTCAAAATAGTATGTATCTCACTTAAAGTATATGCGTCAAAATTAACATTAGCTGGTCTGAATATTGTTTCAACACTTTGAGACAATACAAAATTAATGTACCTACGATTGGTGATTGTTATTAGGCTAATTTTAGCTTTATGATCGATTTCATGAGCTCTGAGTAAAGTGTACATAACTTTGTTTATCTGATCAATATCATCACCAGATATTTTATTTGATCCATAATCATCTAAACAAACCACTAATACTTTTTCTGTTTTGCCAAGATGGTTAACTATCTTATTTTTAAGAATATTAGTTGTTACTCCTGTTTTAACACTTTTTTTATATAGTTTATTATAGATTTTTGTTAGCATTTGGTTTTCTGTTTTATCAAATTCACAGTTAATATAAGCTGTTGCTACATTGAATTTATTTTCTACTAATTCAAAATATTTCTTTACAGCTGTTGTTTTACCTGTTCCATATGGCCCTGTAATTTCCATATTAGTTGGAGCATGACCACTGTTTAATTGTCTACTATGATTTATCATAGCTCTTAATTGTTTTTCACGAAATCTTAATATTTCTGGTAAATATTCTAATGTAAATACTTCTGATTGTTTAAATAATGTACCTTCCTGTTGGATTATTACATCAAATATATTTTCAACAGTTTTCATAATAATCATCCCCTACACTAAAAAAGTATAATGATAATATAAAATATAATTAATCCAAAGGAGTATATGAAAACTAATCTAAGAATTAAATATATAAGGTTATATACGAACATCTAATAAATATATTATTAAATAGAAAAAAAATATTATTTTTTTAAGAGATAAACATAATATGAAAAAATTTATAGTAATAATTGGAATAGCAATTTTAATAATAGCTATAGCAACTGGAGCATAGTTGCTAATACCACAACACATTTACAGAAGAAAATATACAAGTTGAAATACCTTCCGATATTAACTTTAATATAAATAAAAGTACAGTTGGGATATTCAGTAGTATAATTTATAATAGTACAGATGGAAAACAGGAGTAAGTGTTATAAAGTTATTCAAATTGTATTAATGGGACAATTGCATATGGAAGCTTAAAAAGAATAACTCTTATGAATTTAAACAAATATAGATTAGATAGCACAAAACATATGCAATGCTTCGAGCTCCAAATTTAGAAACTTTAATGCACATGGCCAAAACATTTAAAATAAGATAACCATATTAACCATTTTTAAAACACTGAATATTAGATAAAAAAAATTTTTTAATTAATTTTTTTATATAATAATTATTTTTTACCCTCTCTTTTTAATAAATTCAAGAAACTCTTTATAATCAACATTCATTAATGAAGAAACATTTTCTTCAACTTTTGCTAATCTTTTTTCACTCTATATTTGCTTTTTATTAAGAATTCCATTCTATTTTTTCAAATTAATATTTTCTCCTGCAATATTACTAATTATCTTATTTTTTTCAGTTAATTCATTTTGTAGTTATTTTTCTAAAAGTTAAGAAATTTCTAAGAATATTACCTAAATATTACCAATTATTATAAAAAAAATCATTTAAATACCTGCATAACTAAGAATTAAGTAAAAAAACTTATATAAAAGGTAATACAAACTTATATCCGATATGAAAAATATTTCACAATTGACATATTTTTTTAAAAAAAAAGTAGGAATGATTATATGAATAAAAATAATAAAATAATAATTTTAATTATTGTTATAATAGCAGCAATTGCTATTGCAGGATTATATGTAAGTGGGACACTTACAAGTGGTGGTTCAAATGAAGAAGGAAGCATTGATGTACTAGTTGGTGCAGGTTTTAGTAAAGTTGGTGCAGATCTTATCAGTGAATTTAATAAAAAATATCCTAATATAAAAGTAAATGCCAAATACGGAGGTAGTGGAGAGTTATTTGCTACTCTCGAAACACAAAAAAGTGGTGATGTTTTTTTACCTGCTGATTACAAATATATGGAAGATGCTATGAACAATGGTTATATGGAAAATAATACTGTTAAAAATATAACTAAAAATGTTCCTGTGATTGTTGTTCAAAAAGGAAATCCTAAAAACATCACATCACTTGAAGATTTAGCAAAGCCTGGTGTTAAAGTAGGTGTTGGTGAAGCAGATGGTCCAGCTATTGGTAAAACCACTCAAAAAATACTTGAAAAAAATAATTTAACTGATTCAGTCCAGTCCAATGTAGTAGTTACAACAACCACTGTTAATCAGCTACTCACATATATAGTAACTGGACAAGTCGATGCAACCATAATTTGGGAAGATATGACTGTTTGGAAAGAAGGCGATGGGAAAATAGAAGTTATAGAAATACCGGATGATGAAAATATAGAGAGTACTGTTCCTATTGGAATAACTTCATTTGTAAAAGATAAATCAGCAGCAGACAAATTTGAAGAGTTTGTTACCTCAGAAGAAGGTAAACAAATATGGAAAGAATGGGGATTTGAAATATAGGTAAATAATTATCTATGATAACTAATTAATCTATCTTAAATCCTTTTTTATTTTTTAAATATTTTATATTTTTAAATATTCTAATAATATTCTAATATCTAATAATATTTAATATTATATAACAAAATATTCTAATATTCATAATATATTGAGTAAATTGTAAAAAGATGGTAAAAAATGCGATCGAAATTTGAATTGACATTTATAGGGTTAACTGTATTTATAACAATAATATTTTTTGTAGTTATTGGGAGTATGTTCCTAATACCAACATTTCAAGGGTTCGTAGATGCATTATTCTCAGAAGAAATGATTTTTGCAATTTCTCTAACTTTAACTACTTCTATAGTGTCCGCCATATTAGTTATGGTTTGTTGTATTCCTATGGCATATACACTAAGTAGATATGAATTTCCTTTAAAAGGATTTTTCAATATTATTATTGATTTACCTATGGCATTTCCAGAAATTGTTATAGGAATAGCTCTTTTAATGTTTTTAGGGTCAAATGGTATTGGATCATATCTTGAAAATGCTGGAATTGAACTTGTATTTAATAGTACTGGTATAATCATTGCACAGTTTTTTGTTGCACTTCCTTATGCAGTAAGGACTTTATACTCAACTTTCAATTATATAGATCCAAGATATGAATTTGTTTCAAGGAGTCTTGGATATAGTGAGATTGCTACTTTTATTAATGTTACTTTACCTATGTCTAAAAATGGACTTTTTGCAAGTAGTATTATAACGCTTGCTAGATGTATCGGAACTTTCGCTTCTGTATTGTTTGTTGGAGGAGGTATATTAATGAAAACAGAGACTCTTGCTGTTTCAATGTATCTTAATTTATCAACAGGAGATATAGATATGGCAATTACAGCAGGAATACTATTAGTTCTTATATCATTCATAACAATAGCAGTGATGGAAAGATATGCAAAAGAAAGTAATTTATAATTACTAGTAATTATTACCTATATTATTATTCTGTGATATCATGTATTTAGAAATAAAAAATTTAACTGTAGATTTAGGAGATTTTATATTAAAAAATATAAATTTTAGTATCCATGAAGGAGAATATGTAATACTCATTGGACCTACAGGAAGTGGAAAATCCGTCCTATTAGAAACTATTATTGGTTTTTATTCTCCAAATAAAGGTGAAATTAAGTTAAATGGTAATATAATTAATAATTTACATCCCGAAGATAGAGGAATAGGAATAGTATATCAAGACAATATTCTATTTCCGAATATGGATGTTTATGAAAATATTGCTTATGGAGCTAAAAAAAAGTTTTCAGATGAAGAAATTGATGAAAAAATAAAGGATATAGCTAAAAAGATGAAAATCTCCCATATACTTCATCGTGACATAAATACATTAAGTGGAGGGGAAGCACAGAGAACATCCCTTGCAAGAGCACTTATTGTAGAGCCAAAAATAATACTGATGGATGAACCTTTTAGTGCACTTGATATTACAACACAAGGAAAATTAACTTCGATGATTAAACACATAGTGAAGGACTATAAAACAACAGTCATTCACATAACACATAATTTTAATGAAGTCTGGAATTTAGCAGATCGAGTTGGTGTGATGAAAGATGGAAAAGTTCAGCAATTGGCCTCTGTCCATGAAGTATTTTCCAAACCAGAAAACAATTTTGTTGCTGATTTTGTAGGAGTTCGCAATATATTTGAAGGAAAAGTTGTTGATGCAGACTCAGAAAAAATAATTGTAAAATTAGATAGTGGTTCATTAATTACTAGTTCAGACACAGAATGTACTGGAAAGATAAAAGAAAAAGGAATAGAGAAAATTTTAATTGCTGTTCGCCCAGAAAACATTATATTTTCTAATGAAAAATTTGAATCATCAGCTAAAAACCAGCTGAAAGGAAAAATTGTAGATATTAAAGAAACAGGGCCAACTGTTTTAGTTAGTGTTGATGTGGGAGGAGATATATTTAGAGGACTTTTAACAAAGAGTTCTGCTGATGTTTTAAAAGTTAAGTTAAATAAAGAAATTTATATAAGTTTTAAATCATTGAATGTTACAATACTAGACAAATATAACTATAAAAAGATTAAAAATTAAAATATATAAGATATAGGATAAAATAGAATTAGATTAAACAAAAAAAAATAATAAAGAAAGTTAATAAACAAAAAAGTTAATAAAAAAGATTAATAAGCAAAGTTTAATAAACAAAGAAAGTTAATAAGCGAAGAAGGTTAATAAATAAAGAGAGTAATAAAAAGAGTAAATTAATTAAATATAATTATTAAATATCTACATATCACATTTATCAATTATAATTACTATTTTTTCATCTTTATTTTGTGGTATATGAATAACTTCAATCAACTCTTCTTTAACTTCTTCAAGATCTACCTCAACAGTAGAGGTAAACGTATCTTCAGAAACATGAATAACAACTTTTAAACCACTTTTACCATTATACTCAGAAGTATCAATATTTAAAACTTCCCCTGGAGTGAAAACCCTGTTATAAGAAAGTTCTAATATGTCATAAATCTGAACATTTTCTTTAATATACTCAATAGCTTTATCACAGTCCATTTCAAATTCTGTTGTATTCATAATCTCACCCACATATATCATTTATTAATCTTCAATAACAATAATAGTCTCTTTTTCACCACTAATATGACCTATTTCTAATAAATCATCTTTAATGTCATTTAAATTAACTCTAACAACATCACTAACAAGTTCTCCATTTAAATGTAAAGAAACAATGACGTTTTCTTCCCCAAATTCTTCTTCAACTTGTATGTTTAAGACATCTCCTGGAGCATAAACTCTATTATAAGATAATTCTAACACATCTTCTTCTTTTACATTCAATTTAACATATTCTAAAGCTTCATCAGGCTTTAAAACAATTTCTTCTTTCATAAATATCACTTAATCCAGATTGGATAATTGATAAAATAATTTTTATCAGTCATTAACATCTAAAAATTGTTGATTTATATAAATCTACTAAATTAATAAATTTAACTAATTAATTATTTATCATCTCAACTATTTAATCATATTAATTATTTTTGATCAAATTAATTATTTGATCCTATTAATTATTGACTCTATTAATTTTAATATCATATTTTTAAAATATCATATCTAAATCTATATAATATAATATGTTTTAATTATTTTAATAATTATTCTAATAACTATTTTAAATTTTCTAATTTTAGATTTTACAGGATAATTTTTTAGAATAAGATTCTAAAAATGATAATAAATATAAAAATATCATATTAAAATTAATATATCTCCTTAATTGCAATTAATAAATATTAATAAATAAAAAAAAAATAAAAAAAATAAAAAAGAAAGTTGGTTAAATTAGAGCAAATGTCTATTTTTTTCTGCAGCTAAATAGAGACTTCCTTTACCATTTCTAGCAATATCCCCAGTAAACTTTATATAATTTCCTGAAAAAGATTTTCCAGCAATGGTTGGATTTTTAACAACTTCTTCTTGTTCAAAACCTTCAAGGAATCTTGAAAGAGTTCCATTGATAACAATATCCCCATTTTGCATTTGACCACCAGGCCATCTAGTGACATCACCATCAATTTGAATAAGACCTTTGTTCATGTGAATACCGGCGAGAATATCACAGTTACCTTTAACATGTATTTCCCCACCAGTTAAACATTCACCTAACTGCTTTCCAGCGTTACCATGAATAGTAATGATTCCTCCAGTCATACCTCTCCAATCACCTATATAAGAAGCACCACAGAATTCTTTTACATTACCAATGATTTCTAGATTTCCACCAGTCATTTCCCTGCCAGCATAACTTTCAGCATCACCATTAACAAGTATGCTACCTCCAGCCATTTCAGCACCACAGTGAAGATCTACACTACTGTTAGCAATAACTTGACCATCAGTCATCTTAGCACCAATATACTTAACTCTACCCAAATCTCCATTAAGAACCATTTTAACTTGAGCAGGAGAATCAGCTTCTCCTTCCACTTCTACATCAAAGTAATCAGAAAGTGGAAATCTGGAATTCCCAATAGGCACCATATATTTATCAAAATCAGATTTATCCCAACCATAAATTTCATCAGGAATTAATTCATCAAATTCAAGTGCTATTGAAGAAGTCTTTTTTTGATTAAAAGTTATAGTTTTCAAATTAAACACCTCTAGTTCCTATTTGCCTGCTTGGACATTAACCTCAATTGGGTTATGCACATAATGATCATGTACCACATAATTTTCAAATTTAATAGTATAGTACTTATCAAATACTGGCATGATTTTTTCCATAAGTGCATTTTCTTTCTCTTCAATACCTTTAACATTAGTCCAGATAGTTTGACTTTCTTTAGTAGAAACAATATCTCCATTTTGAACAATAATTTGACCATCTTTAACAGTTAAATTAGCATTACCAAATGCATGTTCAATAGTTTCATACTCTTTAGAAGGATCAATATCATTAGGGTTAATATCATATACAGCTACATCAGCTCTAGCTCCAACACCTAAATGACCTCTATCAGTAAATCCATAAGCTTTAGCAGGAGCAGCTCTTGAAATAGTAGCAATTTCATTAAAGTCATACTCACGATCTAAAGTTGCAAGAACTGATTTTCTTCCAACAGCCTTATGAACTTCACCATTTTCAATCATTTCAGTTCTGCGTTTATTACTCATCAACCAAGAAATAACTCTAGGATATCTTATGAAAGGACCAGCATTAGGACTGTCAGTAGTTAACATGACTTGCCATGGATTATCAACCATTAAAAACATTTCAAGACCAATAGCCCATTGTACAGAGTGTACACTGTTTCTTCCAGAATAAATAAATGGAACAATACCCGCAGCTGTTTCAAGTTCAATATCTTTGTTAGCCCATTTAAGCCCATTTAATTGATGAAGATCAAATTCCATAGGAGCATCTGCTGTCATGGTAGTGGTTTCATCTAAAGTGATTTGACCAACATCACAAGTAACATAATCATTTTTATTAATGAATTTTGCCACATCTTCAGCACCAGATTCAAAATCTCTCCAGTTAGTTCCAGCATAAGAGTGATATTGAATATGAGTCATGTGAACAGTTTGATCTCTTACAGGAGAATTTTTGGATATATCTTTTATAAGATCCATAGTGTCTATTGTAGTATTATAATTACCTGGATGGCCTAAATCATTAGGGTGGAGATGAATTGAATGTGGAAGTCCTAACTTTTCATTAGCTTCTGCTAATGCATGGATAACTTCACGAGAAGTAACATCCCAATAAGGAACAGGGTCATCTAACCCATGTACATTCATACCCCAACCCCAAGCTTCACTACCACCAGGGTTTACTATTTTAACTCCATAACCTCTTGTGATTTTTAACCACTTTGAAATAAAAGTAGCTAAATCATCAATATTATTTTCTTTTGCATATTCTAATACAAACCAGTTATTACCAAATAATGATAATGCTGGAATATCAAGATTAGGAATTGCTAAAATCTCTTCATGAGTGTGTTTTGCTTCCAAAGGAGGCATAGCTGCTTCCACAACAGTTCCATACCCCATTCTAGAATATCTATAACCAGTTGTCGGACAACTTGGTATAGAAAATCCAGTCTCTGCACGAGTAGTAGCTGTTTTAGGTTTAATCCCTTTTCTTGAATCTTCAGGCCTATATAATCTTCCTACAACTAATTTTGGCCCAGCAATATGAGAATGAGGATCAACACCAGCAGCCATTACAACTTTATCAGTTGCATCTAACACTTTAGCATCAGAAGAGACGCTGTCAACAATTTTACCATCTTTAAACATTACGTCTTTCTTTTCCCCATCTACTTTATTAGTAGGATCATAAACGATACCATTTTTAATTATGTATTCCATTAGATCACCTATTTATTTACTAGCTATCTGTGAGCCTTTAATTTTCTGAACTCTTTCATGGAGTTCTCTAACAATCCATTCGTCGTCCCTACAAGTTTCAGGTTTATCAATAGCCTTTTTCATGTAAATTGGAACACCATCCATCCTATAACTAGTTCCAGCAGCTTCTACACCAATGAAAGAACCTGGTAAAACAATATCAGCAATTTCTGTGGAAGGACCCCAATGAATATCAATTTGTATAACAGGAATATTAGCTAAGTGTCTGTTAGCCCCACCAGGGAAGTGAGCTCCAGGATCAGCAGCTATTACCATAAATACATCTGGTTCTTCTCTTGTTAACAAATCAATAGTGTTAGTTTCACCATTCATATATCTTGGATAACCTCTTGAAAAGTCAACACCGTATGGGAATCCCATTTCAAATGCCATGAAAATATTAAATCCATTAACGTTAAAGTGTCCTCTCATAGGTACTAAATTCCATTTAGTAAACTTGTTTAAATCTTGAATTAAATTAATTGCAATATCAATATTTCTTTGTTTAGACAAAGTATGAGTTAATCCTAAACCAAAGAAAAGAGAACCATATTGAGTAGTTTTCATAGCTTCAACAAGATCTTCAATATCTTCCTTAGGTATTCCAGATATTACATCTTTTTTAAGTTTTTTACCTCTTAAAACTGCCCTCATAGCATTATAAAATTCATAATCACCATTTTGTTCAAATCCTACCCATATATCAGACATTTTTGCAGTATCTGTATATCTTGGATCCATAGTAACAATAGTCTTATCAAATCGACCTCTTTTTCTAAAGTATCCTCTAGGGAAAGCAGAATATCTTCCCAAATGTCTTGGGTGAGAATTCATTGCATTGTTTCCAGAATAAACAATCATATCAGCCCTATTTTTAACTTCTCCCAAAGTGTTAACAGGATATCCTGCATTTTGAACAGCTTGAAGAGAAGGCCCGTGACAAATAGTAGCTTGATTATCTAAAACTGCGCCTACGAGTTCTCCTAGTCTAATACCATGCTTCATGGTTTCAACAGATGTTTCACTCCAACCATAAAATACTGGTCTTACAGATCCAGCAATAAGTTCTGCAGCTTTATCTAATGCAGTGTCCCAGTCAGTCTCAACAAGATCTCCTTCTTCATTACGAATCATAGGGACTAATAATCTTTGATCCATATCTTCCATAACTTTACTTGCACCTAAACGACAAGCATGTCTTACACCCACAACATGTCCATCTTTAATCAAATAGGTCAAATCATCACAATTACAACCACAGAAAGCACAAGTACAATTTTCAACTATTTCATCATAGTCTGTAATTGGTTCTTCATATGCCATATTTACATCTCCTATCTATTCTTCTGGCTTGGTTATACCTACATTAATCTTTTTTTCAGTTAAACGATTAGTAGATTTTTCAGCATCTTTATCATATTTCATATAAACTTCTGCCATTAAATCAGCCATAAGTAACGGTTCTTTATCAGTTTTTTCAATGGTTGCTTCAACTCCTTTGTAAGTAGGGTCACAACAGCAGTAAGTCTCAGGACTTACAATAACATTTGCCCATGGCCCTTTACAAATAAAGATTTGACCTTCATGAGGAGCATCTCTTGAATGAGCTGTAAAAACTACAACTTCTCCCCAGTCAGTTTTTACTAAAGCAGTGTCCCAATTTTTGACACCTAATCTTGCCATATCTCTAGGATCCATATAAGCAGTACCAGAAGCATGCCTATATTCATCTTTTAAGGTAGAACCTCTCTTTTTACATGCTCCTTGATAAATATCAGACCCAGTATTTAACATAACTTCAAGTTTATTTCTTTTAGTTGCCATAGGTTCATCATATTTAACAACATTTGGAACAGGTGGTTTTTCAATATATGTCATAATTTAGCACCTCTATTCTAAAAATATGGCGTCAACAGGACAGAACATCTGACAAGTTCCACACTTGGTACATTTGTCATCACTGAAAAGCTTAATAACACCATTTTCAACCATCATTATTACTTCTTCTGTTCTAGATCCATGCCCTCCAGCAACATCGTTACTGATTGAAACATTAACTGGGCATGCAACTACACATACACCACATCCAAGGCAGTTATCTTGATTTACTTTAAGTTCCATATAATCACCAAATAATTAAATAGCTTATTATTATAGTATTAAATACTATTATTAGCTATTAGTTTTTTAAAGCCTCAAATTTCTCTATCCAAGATTTAGATTTAGTTGGAGTGTGATCAACATTAGTAATTTTAACATCAATAGCATCAACAGGACATGCTCTTTCACATGCACCACAATGTATACAATATTGCTCATCTTTGTTGATATTATTAACTACAGTAGCTGGTCCAGGAGACTCAGGGAATGATAAAACGTCACAAGGACAAACATCGATACAAGTTCCACAGACAGTACATTTGTCTTGATCTATATCTAAAGTTCCTTCATACTGTTTTTTAACTTTAGCAGCATCAACAGGACAAATTTCTTCACACCAACCACATTTTACACAAAGTTCATCATCAATAAAAGAACTTCCAGTAGTTACAGCATCTGCTGGATCTATATCATATTCTCCATAAGAACAAATCCTACAAGCTGCTTTAATTGCATTTACAGGACATGATTTCTTACAAATTAAACAATATACACATTTATCTTTGTTAATTTCAATATTTTCAGCACCAGGAGTTCTATCTACATCTATAGCATCAGCTGGGCACATTTCATCACATATTCCACAATGGATACAAGTTTCCTCATCAACTTCTATTTCACCAGTAACTAAATCAGATCTTTCTGGTAAAGACCTAGCTATAGTTATAGCCTCTCTAGGACATGCAACTTCACATCTTTGACAATAAATACAAGTATCATCGTCAATTTCAGCAGATGCAATATAATGAGGATATGCATCAATAGTAGAAATAGGTTCATTATCTATAGTGAAATCCAATGCATTTACTGGACATAACCCACTACACATACCACAAAGAACACATTTATCTTTATCAATGTCGATTTTAGAAACATCTACTTCTTCTCTTACAATAGGACCCATATCATCAACAGTTATAGCATCTACTGGACAAGTAGATTCGCATATCCCACAGCCGATACAAATATGATCTTTGAAAGATAAATTCCTTACTTCTTCTGCTGATCTTTTAATGTCAAAGCCTTCATCTTTAACTTCTTTCGTATTCGCGATCATTTTTTACCTCCAAAATTTTTATAGAATTTGTTGGACATCCTTCTTCACAAAGAAGACACCCACAACAGTAAATGGAGTCTATCTGAGCTTTCAAAGAGTCTAAACTGACTGCCTTCATTAAGCACAAATCTACACATAATCCACACCCAATACATGAATCTGAAACTTCTGCATGATAATCCCCATTCTTACAAATTAAAGCAATTTTACGGGTTTTTTGTTCATCTTTAAACAATGTCTGTGTCATAATTAAAAAATCTTTAGGACACATATTTGTTATAGTCTTAGCTACCTCGATAGAATTCCATGATAAATTTCGACCGTTAAGATAATGTGAAACAGTTGAACGATCAATATCAAGTTCGTCTGCAATCATTTGCTGATTAAAACCTTGTTTTTTCAGCTCAATTGCAGCTAAGTATTTAAGACCAGAAGCAATATGATTTGGCATGTTCTCTCACCATGTGTATTATATACACATTTAATTTCTATTAATATAAAGATGCCTACTAGAATCATGCCGAAAAATTTATATAGTAGTGTGTAGAATCAACACATTTAAAATTTTTAAAAAATGTTAAAAATTAGTATAAAAATATTTAAAGCTATTTATAAGATTATTTATTTAAAATAATATATTATATTAATTTTAAAATAAGTAAAAAGACTAATATCACTTAAAATTAAAATAAAAGAATTATTAAAAAATTCAAATTTCTATCAAAAATTGGTAAAATTAGGGGTTCCAAAATCATTATTTTGAAAATTTTAATATATAAATAAAAATCAAAAAATACTAAAAACTAAAACCAAAAATACTAAAAATAAATACCTAAAAATAATAAAAATAAGATAATAAAAATTAAAGTAAAAATAAATAAAAACAAGTAATAAAAATGAATGCATAAAATATGAAATTAAAATTGAATATGAAATTAGAATAAAGTACTTAAAAATATTTAATAGAAATTTTATTAATAAAAGAATATATTAATAAAAAATAAAAGAATATAAAAAATAAATTATAAATAAAAAGTTTTATAATTAAAAATTTTATAATTAAAAGTTTATAATTAAAAAATCTATTCATTATTATTAATATAATAAGGTTCTCTATTACTTATTCCCTCTAAAAAGATTTTTCGAAGCCTATCTTCAGAAGCTCCCTCTCTTAAAGGAGTGATTATATCAATAAGATTATCATTTCTAAGTAAACAAGGTTTAATTTTTCCTTCAGGAGTTATTCTAAGTCTAGTGCAATTTTCACAAAATTTAGTGTTATCCATTGGTCTAACAACTTCAATTTCACCATCATCAATAAAGTATTTTTTCCTATCCTGCATAAATTTACGAGTTCTGACTTTTTTTGCCATTTTTGCTAATTTTTTTTCTATTAAACCAACATCAAAATGATATTCTTCACTAAAAGCATTATCATCACAGTTTTCAGATTTCATAAGTTCAATTAACTGAAGAACAAGTCCATTTTCTTTTGCAAATTCAAACATTTCCATAACTTCATTATCATTAATATTCTTCATCACAACCATGTTTAACTTAACTGGGTTTAATCCTGCCTCAACAGCTTTTAAAACACCTTTTTTTGCTTCTTTAAGATAATTTTTTGTTGTAATTTTTTTATAAGTTTCAGGATCAAGAGTATCAAAGCTAACATTAACTCTAGTTAGACCTGCATTAAAAAGATCCTCAGCATATTTAGCTAACAAAATTCCATTAGTAGTTATAGATATATCTTTAAAATTTAAAGAAGCAGTTTTCTCAATAATTTCAACAATATCCTTTCTAATAAGTGGTTCACCACCAGAAAACCTTATTTTTTCAACGCCCAATGTTTTAGCTATTTTTAAAATCTGAAAAATTTCATCAGAAGTCATCTCATTACTTGAAGGCATCATCCCATCATGATGACAGTATAAACAATTTATATTACACCTATTAGTTATAGAAAGTCTAAGAGAAATTATTGGACGATTGTATCTATCTTCAACTTTTTTTGAAAGATTTTTTAAAGAATTATTATCAAAATTATCCTCTAAAAAAGGAGATAGTCTCTCTTCGATATTATTTTTTGTTTCCATTGTTAATCACAAGTTCCACTTTGTCAAAGTCTTTTATCCCATATTCTTCAGTTTTGAGAGAATTTAACATTCCAAGGATACTATTTTTCATGAAACTACTTACAAAAGAGTTCACACCAATTACTTTTTCATTAATAGAAAGAAGAACCTCAACATCTTCAACTTCAAGTTCTTTCAACTGCTTTTGAATTTCCTTCTTTTCATTTTCTTCTTTATTTTCTTCTTTATTCTCTTTTATATTCTCTTTTTCATTATCTTTTCTTTCCTGAGATTGACTTATTATAGCTTTTCCAATGGATTCAGCATCATTAAGACCACAATTATCAATGTATAATGTATCTAAAATATCATAACTATAATTTTCAATTAGATCAACAAGTTTTGGTATTTCAGAATCTTTAATATTTAATGCATCCACATTCTTTAATGTAAATTCATCATTAATTTCCTTTGATGTTGAAATTTTTGCATAATTATAATTTTTGAATCCTTCAACCACAACAAAATCCGGCTCATCAATCAGCTTTATCAAAAATAGAAGTCTCTCTAAAGACAAATCTTTATTTATGTTAAAAAAAGTTCGACTACCTATCCCAACAACTGTTTCAGAACCAGCCTCTTTATGTTTCCATGTATCAGTATTTTCCCGATCCATTTCAAGCATATGATGAGAATGTTTGATGGTAGCAACTTTAAAACTCCTTTTTCTCAATTCTTTTATTATTTTAACAGTTAATGAAGTTTTACCAGTATCTTTCTTACCCACAACAGAAATTATTTTAATTTTAACACTCCCCAACACTATAAAACAATCAAAAATACATTAAAAATTTATTTTAAAAATCTACATACAAATAATCATATATAAACAAATATTATAAATATTAATTCTAAAATTATACTAAATAACAAGTAAATATATTAAATAATAATAAAAATATTACTTATAAAGTAAAAATATTAATCATAAATTTTTTAATTATATTATAAATAGTTTGTATTTTCATCAATATTAAATTTATCATAATAACATTATATTAAAAAACAATAATACCATTAACAATACTACTAATGTTAACAACAATAGTAATAATACTAATATTAATAATAATACTAATAATATTAACAATACAATTACTAATAATACTAATAGTAATACTAATAGTAATACTAATAGTAATACTAATAATAATATTATTAGCAATATAATTAATATGTAATGAGTTTAAGTCTACTTTTTAATATAATATTTAAGATTACTAAAAAAAAGAAGAAAAATAAAAAAGATATTGATAAACTCTAACGATGAAATATGGATTAATCAGATGAGCGATTCTTAATATATATTAAAGAGGGTACATAATTTCAATATCTTAAATTTATTTTCTTCTATAAAAATTTTTAGTAAATAAAGGTTTTTAATAAATAAAATTTTTTAATAAATAAAGGATTTTAGTAAAATAAAGGCTTTAAATAAAGATTTTAATAAAAATAGATAATAATATAAATTTTTCTCGCCATTAAATCTATAAATATTATCTATCATATTCCTTTAAATTTGGTTTACTAAAATTCCTTTAAATTTAATTTACTGTCTTTAGAGTTTAGTCTCTTAGTCCTTTATCCTGATAATATGTTAATGGAGATACAACACCTTCATCTTCTACACCACGGTAGTAATCGAAAATTTCTTGGATTTTTGAATTTACAGTATCCCACACTTTAGCTACAGGAATTTCAGAAGGACAAACCTCCTCACATTGTCCACAATTAGTACATGAATCAACCATATGCACCATTCTTTCTAAATGAAACATTGGTGCGGCTGGAATTAAAGCTTTAGTAAGCCAATCCGGACCATTAGATTCTAATGAACATTCAGGGCAATAACAAATTGGACAAGCCTCACGACATCCATAACATTTCATACATCGAGAGAATTCATCTTGGTATTCAGCAAAAACTTCTAAAATATCTCCTTTAATATCGCCATAAGCAAATTCTTTAGACTTATTAGCTAAATTAACCATAGATTGATTAATTTTGCCTCTAATTTCTATACCTTTAGGATTAGCTTCTTCAATATTTACAACACCTGCAGAAATAGCTTTATCAAGAACATCTGCACCTTTATCTGAAAATACCTCTACAAAAGTTGCTTTTCCAGCTAATGGACCAATAACTCCCCAATTACCTAAAGCCATGTCAGCCATTTGAGGAATGTTGACTTCACATCTTTGACAATTGGTTCTCCTACCTAATCCATCTTCTTCAAGTTCATCAATACTAAAGGATTTTTCATCATTTTCTGTTTCGATAATAAGTTTTCCTTTAGCTATTTCTTCTTTAACAACTTCATCAGGATCCATTTCATATACTTCTTCAATCATTTCACGAGTTTTAACTGGAGGCATAGTTCCTCCACAATTAACACCAACCATGATTAAATTATCTTCTATTACTCTTCCTTTTTTTATAAGTTCTCTTATAGTCATTGCATCACATGGTTTACATGTAACAGCAACTTTAATATCCTTTACACCATCAAGATACTTTTCAACAACTTTCGCGATATTTAAAGTACCACAATGAAGAGAACCAGCAGATTTAGCTATATCTTTAGGATCATTAATTAAAATAGGTACAGCATCATAAAGATCAGCACCTTTTTCAACAGCCAAAACTGCATCAACAATACCATTTTCAAGCATATATTTCATCAATGTAGTTACAGCACCACCGTATTCACCTTTTTTAGCTAAATCATCAGCAGCAGACCACATATAACACATATCATTAACTTTTACTGACATTTTAAATCACTTCCTTAATAACTTACCCTTAAAAACTTAAATTTACTCCATCTTTTCGACAACAGCTGCACATACTTTTAACTCTGCCATTTTAGATTTAGGGTCAAGTTCTTTAGAAGTAGTCAACATATTAGCTGCACATTCTGCAAAGTGCATAGGTATGTTAATTTCACCTTCTTTTATATCATCAGTTACTCTTGCAGGAATTTCAATTTCTCCCCTTCTAGATTTAACCTTAACAAGTTCTCTATTCAAGATACCAAGCTTTTTAGCATCATTGGTGTGAATTTCAACATAACCTGTTGGTAATTCATTATCAAGTGTCTTACACCTTCTTGTCATACTAGCATGATAATGGAAAAGAGTTCTTGTTGTAGTTAATATTAGAGGATAATTGTCATCTGGAAGTTCAGATGGACCTATATATTCTGCAGGCTCAAATACTCCCATTCCATCAGGATGAGCAAAAGTATTAACATGCATTAAACCAGTACCAGGATGATTTTCATCAGGACATGGCCAATGTAGTGCTTCTGGACGTTCTAAACGTTCTCTATTCATGCCTTTATATTGAGGAGTAATTTCTCGCATTTCATCGAAAATTTCTTCTGCATTATTATATGTGAATTGTTTTGGGTCAGCTCCCATTTTAACAGCTATCTCTTTCATGATCTCCCAATCAACTTTAGCTTCACCAGGCGGGTTAACAGCTTTTCGTACAAGTTGAACTCTTCTTTCACCATTAGTAAAGGTTCCTTCTTGTTCACCCCAACCTGCAGCTGGAAGTACAACATCTGCATATTTACCAGTTTCAGACATGAAAATATCCTGAACAACTAAAAAGTCAAGATTTTCCATAGCTTCAATAACATGATTAGTATCTGGATCTGAAAGTACAGGATCTTCACCAGTTATATACATTGCTTTAATATCACCTGCAGCTGCCGCATGAATCATTTCAACAACAGTGAGTCCTGGAGCACAATCATTCAAAGTACAAGTCCAATTTTGCTCTATAAGACGTGTAGCATCTACATCAACAACTTTTTGATAACCTGGATAATCAGTTGGAAGTGCACCCATATCACAAGCACCTTGTACATTGTTTTGTCCTCTAAGTGGGTTTACACCAGTACCATTTCTACCAATATTACCAGTAAGCATTGCTAAATTAGCTGTTGACATTACATTATCAGCACCATGCCTATGTTCAGTAATACCTAATGAATAGACAATAGCAGCCTTATCAGCTTTTGCATATAACATTGTAGCTTCTACAAGTTTTTCAACATTTACTTCAGCAATTTCAGCAGCCTTTTTAAGATCATATTTACTTACAATTTCTTTCAATCTTTGATAGTTTTTAGTTCTGTTTTTGATGAAATCATCATCTTGTAAGCCTTCATCTATAATGATCTTCATCATAGCATTTAATAATGCAACATCTCCACCAGATCTAAATTCCATGTAAATATCTGCAAGTTTTGCAGTTGGAGTAAATCTTGGATCAGCAACAATAATTTTTGCACCATTTTTCTTAGCTCTTATGACTCTTCTACCAAACAGTGGATGTGCTTCCATATTATTAGAACCAATTATAAAAACAACATCTGCTTCTTCAATACTTTTGAAATCATTAGTCATAGCACCAGAACCAAAAGTCCTAGCTAAACCTGCTACAGTAGGTCCATGACAAATACGAGCACAATGATCAACATTGTGAGTTCCTATTACCTTACGTGCAAATTTTTGAGTAATATAAATATTTTCATTTGGTGATCTTGCACAAGCTAAAAATCCAATGTTGTCAGGATTTTCACTTTTAATTTCTCCTAATTTTTTTGCAACAAGATCAGTTGCCTCTTCCCAACTAGCTTCTTTAAATTCACCATTTGGTTGTTTTATAAGTGGTTTAGTCAATCTATCTTCCCTATGAATAAATTCATGAGAAAACATTCCTTTTGGACATAACTTTCCTTCATTTACTGGATGTCTTTTCCATGGTTCTACACCAACAACTTTTTCATCGACTACAACGAGATTAAGTCCACAACCAGTTCCACAATATGGGCATATTGTAGGGACATATTTCATTTCAACCATTTAATACTCTCCTTAAATGACTTATATAATAATTCAATATACTAATCGTCTAATCGTAATAAACTCAATATTAATCTTTAAATTCACTATTTATTCTTAAACTCAATATTAATCTTTAAATTCAACATCAAATCAGACAATACTCAATATTAATCTTTAAATTCAACATCAAATCAGATAATATTAAATATTAATTCAAATTATAAGTCTAAGAATATGAGATTATATTTAGTATATCGCTCTTAATTAATATATTATTCTATTATTTTATTTAATATTTGATAAATTTAAAATTTCATCAATTTAAAAAGAAAACTCCCAAATATAGAGTAATATAAGCATTATTAGATAAAATACAAATGTAACATTAAATTTAATATTAATAATATTAATTATTATTAAAAATCATATAAGTATTATAATAATATTAACTATAATTAACAATCATACTAGTATTTCATTAATAATCATACTAGTATTATAAAATTTGATATTATATTAATTATCATTAATAATACATGAAATAATACATATGAGCATTATAATAATATTAATTATTATTAATAAAGATATATTAGTATCACCATAATATTATTAAAATTAAAATTAGTATTACATATAAATACTAATCATACATAACATAATAATAATGATATAATAATAACATAACAATACTGATTTTACAACAATACTGTTTAAATAGTGAATACTATTAATGGCACTTGTATTAATAAAGCTTTTTGAATAATTACACTAATCAAGTTTTGTTTAAAAAATTGAAAGCTAATAAATTTGAATGATTATAAACTATAATAACTACAGATTTTAGTTTTAGTAGTAATTATTGTTTATTGTCTAATTACTATTATTAATCTTATCGATATCATCTAATCATCAATTTTATTAGCTAATTTTAAATTCCATTGATTTTTTTACTTTCTATTTATATTTTAACTGTGTATTTTGCTATGTACTTAGATCTTGTCCTCTCAAATAAGTGTACCAGTACAAGAATCCAACAAATATAGCTCCACCGATAATATTACCTAAGGTAACAGGTATTAAATTATTAACAAAACATTGATACCAAGTTACTTTACCTAAGAAAATTCCTACAGGTATGAAAAACATGTTAGCAACACTGTGCTCAAACCCTAAAGCTACAAACGCCATAATAGGGAACCATATACCCATAACTTTTCCAATAATATCATCAGATGCAATAGCTAAATATACTGCCAGACAAACAAGCCAGTTACAACCAATAGACCTAAGAAATGCTTTATCCCAAGTTAAAGAAACAACAGATTTACCTGCTGACATAAACTCAGCGCCACCTAACGCTTTAGTTTGAGCAATAGTAGCAGCATTAGTCATGAAAGGTTCAACAGTTAGGATACCAGCTAAATATGCAAAAACATAAGCAACAAAAACAGCACCTATAAAATTGAAAATCCAACTAACAACCCAATTTTTACCTAGTCCTTTCAAACTTGATTTACCAGTTAAAACACCAACAGCCATATACATGTTATTCCCAGTGAAAAGTTCTGATCCAGCTATAACAACTAGCATCAAACCAACTGGAAACACAGCACCGAAAACTAGTTTCACGAGTCCTGGCGGGAACCCAGCAGCAGCCATACCACCAGTAGCAACCTCAGCCAAAAGACCTCCAAATGCGATATATGCACCAGCAAGGAAACTTAAAATAAGAACATTTCCTAATGGTGCTTTCTCTTTAAGCTCTGCGATACCAGCAATAGCCTTAGCTGTATCAGCAGGACTCTTAAAAGACGAACCCATAATCTCAACCTCTTTATATTGTGTTTAGATCATATTAATACATATATTATGCATTAATACGCAATCTATTTTTATACTTAATCATATGTCAATTAAGTAACTATTGTAATACAATAGTAATACAATTTCTATATTTTTTAATATATTATTTAATATATTTAAAAAATTTAATAATACTCTGATGTTACAAAATTTTAAAAACTTATCATAGTATTATTAACATATCATTTGTGGTATAGTATAAAAATAATTATCTTTTGGAATCAAAAGAAAAAACTTATATATACTATAATACAAAAATAATAACCTCCTAAGAGAAAATGATTAAATAATCAAAAAATTATTATTTATATTTATTAAATATCTTAAAAAGCTAAATATTACTTATTATTTTTACTTAAAGAGATAAAGCTATTTTTAAAGAAGATTCAGTACAAACAAGGATGATTAACAGTTTTAAAGTTTTGAAATATTTTATGTACTTATTTTTATATATACGAATATTTCAGAAGTTATCTTTGTTATATATATTATTTACTTGCAAATTACTAATTATTAATTTTAATATAATAATAGATTATTATAAACTATTAATTATAACATATAGCAGTAATAAAATATTGAAATAAGTATTATTTATATAATAAAATAATAATAAATTGTAATAATGTAATAATAAAAAAATTGTTTACCTTAAAAAATAATAAAAATAGTGTAAAAAATTATATACTGTAAAAAAAATTATAAAAAATTATAAAAATAATATAAGAATAAACTATTAAAAATATAGTATTATAATAAAATATTATAATAAATAAAGTATTATAATAAAAAATAAAATATTAATAATAAGATATTTAATGATAAGACATTAATTGTAAGATATTAATATTATATATTAATAATAAAACTAGTCTTTTCCAATGATTTGTTCTTGAATCTTTTTATTGATTTTATCCCTAGCTTGACCCCTAATTTGAGCATCTATTTCGGCTTCAATTTTTTCATTAATTTTACCTTTAATCTGTTCTTGAACTTGTTTTTCAACTTCAGCTTCTACTTTACCTTTAATCTGATTTTGGATTTCAGCTTGGATTTCAGCTTTAATCTTTCCTTTAATTTGTTCTTGAATTTCTTTATCAATGCTACCCATACAATCACCTATTAGTAATAAAATAATATTAACTATCAGTATAATTTTCATAATATATATATTTTATTAAATAATAATTTATTAATGATAATAGATTTTATTCATCAAATAATAATGTGTTTTAGTAAATATTAAATATAAAATGAAAATATTCAATTTAAGATAAAAAAATTCAGTGAAAAATATAAAAAAGAAATATAAAAAAGAGAAGTAAAAAGGAAATATAAAAAAAGAGATATGAAAGGAAATATAAAAAATAAAAGAAATACAAACTAAATTAATCAATAAATAAGCTAGCTACTCAAAGATGATTATAAATAGATATGATTATAAAATTCTATAATATGAACCTTCAGCACATGACTTACAAAAAGATTTTCCACCCATAATAATCTGTTTTCCATCCATTATTTTTTCATTGCATGAAGCACAAAAAACTTTATCTCTAGGGCTTCCAGGTAACTCATTTTCATCCAAGATAATTTCAACAGGTTGTAAACTAAAGAGTTCATCACTAGGAGTTTTTTTGAACCTTTCAATCATTTCTTCAGTAGTTTCATCTCTTTTTTCTTTAGAATTTGCATCAACATCAGTAACTCTAAAAGCTTCACCAGTGGAAATTTTATAAAAAGAAGCTGCAAATTTACCATAATTCATTTGTTTTAAAGACCTTTTACCCATAGAACATCCAGTTACAGCTTGAACAGCATCAGACATGCACCTATCAATCTCTAAAAAAACAATTAAGTCTTTATTTTTTTGATTTAGTTCCATCCCTAATTTTCCAAGCACATAAATAGCTAATTTTGTACCTATTACAATTCCACCACAAATATCTCCATGAAATTTACCTGCTTTTTCCAATTGTTCTTCAAAAATTTCTTTATTATCAATAATATTCATATTAACACCAAAATAACAATTATTAACACCAAACCATAAATATTAACACCAAAACTATAAATATTAACACTAAAATAACAATTATTAACACCAAGCCATAAATATTAATACCAAATTAATGAGTATTAACACCAGACAATAGCTATTTTTAAAAACTTACTATTTAAAAAATTATTATGCTACTCTTTAAAAAAATCAAAATCAAAGAAAGAATTACTTTTAATAGGAACACAAATCTTTCTATTATTGGAAATTTCTAATAGTTCTAAATCAATATTGTAAAGAAATTTAAGAGTTTTCTCGGTTATAACATTTTCAGGAGTTCCAAAATCAATTAAATGTTTATCTTTCATTATAGCTACTTTATTAGAAGATATAAATGCATGATCTGGAAAATGAGAAGACATTAAAATGGTCAAGCCTTTTTTTGAAAGATTATCAATAATTTCTAAAAATCTAATTTGATTTCCAAAATCTAAATGAGATGTAGGTTCATCTAAAATAAGTAAATCCGGTTCTTGAGCCAAAACTCTAGCTAAAAAAACCAACTGTTTTTCCCCACCACTTAGATTAGTATATTCCCTATTAGCCATATGCAATATATTAAGGTTTTTTAAAACATTTTCAGCTATTTTAATATCTTTTTCTCCTGGAGACTCAGTTAATCCAAGATAAGGAGATCTACCCATTAAAATTACATCAAGAACTGAAAATGGAAAAGTTGGAATATGTCCTTGAGGTATATATCCAATAACTTTTGCTATCTCTGTAAAACTAAGTGAATTTAATGGATTTCCTTTTAAAATCACTTCACCTGATTTAAGATTGTTTAAACCATTTAAAGACTTTAGTAAAGTAGTTTTTCCAGTTCCATTGGGACCTAAAACACATAAAACATCCCCCTTGGATATACTAAAGCTTATATCCTCAAAAACATTATTTTCATTATCATAAGAAAATGAAGCGTTTTTAATTTCAAGTATTTTATCCATAAAGATCACTTTTAACTTTTAATAAAAAAACTTTCAATAAATATTTTATATTCAAATAAGCTAATGCCATTCTGAATAACCTTTTCTAAGTAAATATAAGAATATTGGGACTCCGATAATTGCAGTTAAAATTCCAATTGGTATTTCAATAGATACAACTGTTCTCGAAATTGTATCTATAAGTAAAAGAAAGCTAGCACCAATACTTAAACTAGCTGGAAGTAATACTTTATGATTAGGACCAACCACCATACGAGATATATGTGGTATTAAAAGACCAACCCAACCAATTATCCCACTAATAGAAACTGCCGCAGCTGTTACTAATGTAGCAGCGACAATTATAATCAATCTTAATCTTCCAGGATTTACACCGAGAGATTGAGCTTCTTCATCCCCCATAGCTAAAATATTTAGTCTCCATCTTAACATTAAAAGTATTGTTACCCCAATAACAATAGGGACTATAATGACATATAATCTATCTATATTTACGTCTGCTAAGCTTCCCATCAGCCAATAAACAATTTGAGGAAGTTTATCAGTGGGATCTGCTACAAATTTAGCTCCTGAAATTAATGCATTGAAAAAAGCAGATATTGCAACACCACATAAAACTAATACAAGTATTCCTCCAGATTTATAACTTTTAGAAATTAAATATGTTATTGAAACAGAAATAAGTCCAAAAATAAAGGCAAAAACTTGAATCATCCAATTTCCTGCAGCTAATAAAATTGCAATACATGCCCCAAAACCAGAACCTGCAGACACACCAAGTATATCTGGAGATACTAATGGGTTTTTAAAAATTCCTTGAAAAGCTGCTCCAGCTATAGCAAGTGATGCTCCAACTAACATAGCAGCTACAATCCTAGGCAACCGAATATTAAAAACTATAGAGCTTATAGATGGTGAAACTGCTAAATTTGGATTTATAACACTTAATAATGTTAATACTACATCATTTGGAAAAATTGGAAATCTTCCTACAAAGAAGGAAAGAAAAAATAAGAAAATTGGTAAAAATACTAAAATAACCAATACAAAATATTTATTAGGAATATCTTTATTAAGAACATGTTTATTAGGAACATTCATTATATCTTAGCCAATTATTCTGTTTTTAAACTCTATTGAATTTTTTGGTTCTTTGAAAGTTTTTACTTCTATGAAAGCTTAATTTGAAACTTTTATTTTTATTTTCAGTATTACTTTTATAATTACAATTAATACTAATATTAATATTATATTAAATAATAATTATAATACTACTCTTAATATTATATCTAATACTAATTTTAATACTACATTAATGTTGTTATTTAAAAATCAAAGCGACTTTATCTATTTTATCATGAAATCCAAGAGATTATTCGATATTACATAGCCTTACTATAGATATGTATTCTTACTTTTAAATAATATAATATTTTTTAAATAACAGTAATATCTGTGATTTTTAAAAAATTTAGAAAATATTTACTATATTCAATATAACTACACAGAATATAGTAAATATTCAAATACAGAACTTTTATATACTAATAGAGGATCATATTATATACAATAATATATCTATTTTTAATTCAAAATAACTATTTTTAAATTAGTAAAGCTATTCTTAGATTAATTCAGATTAATTTAATATTAATTTAATTATTTTTAGATTGATTTGATTATTTTTAGATGAGTTAATTATTTTTAGATTAATAGGAAAGTTAGTACCTCTTATTCCGATATGAATAAAAATACATATCAGAATAATGTATAAACTTCTTTCTATATAAACCTAACCAAATAGCAAATTTAATGATAAATATATCTTATAAAAAAAATAAATAACTATAATAATTAATAAATATTAAATTATAATTAATTCATAATAATTGACAAAAAATTATTAAAGCTGTTATTAAAATATCTTAGTGATTTTAGTAAAATATCAAAAATAAGAAAAAGTGATACTTTGAAGTTAACAAGAAATATTAATGCAATTAGTTATAAAAACGGGGAAAACATTCAAAAGTCTGAAGAAATAGTATATGATGAAACAACTAACCTGAAAATTAATAATAAGCATAAGTATAATTTTTCAAGTATAAATAACTCCCTTAAAGATTTTGCAACAGGGTATATGATAGGAGAAGGAATTATAAAAAACTTAGAAGAAATAAAAAAGATAAATATTAATGGAATGAATATAGATGTTGAAATAGAGAATTATAAGGAAAAAAAAGATTTAGTTCTTCCATCAGATAGTGCTGGTGGTTGGAGGTCAAAAATTAATTCTATATCTCCAATAAAATCTGATTTGAAAGTTGAAAAAGATGAATTACTTTTAAATATAGAAAAACTTAGAAAAAATGCTGAAATATGGCAAAAAACTGGTGGAACTCATGTAGCAGCATTTGTAAATAATGATAAAAATCAATTCATTGTTAGAGAAGATGTCAGTCGCCACGTAGCTGTGGATAAAGTAATAGGTGCTGCAACAAGAAAAAAGCTTGATTTTTCTAATTCTTACATAATATACAGTGGAAGAATGCCTGCAGATATGGTTATAAAAATTGTTAGATCAGGAATACCTCTACTTGCATCAAATGCTGCACCATCTTTTTCAGGATATAGTGTTGCAGAAAAAGGAAATGTTACATTAGTTGGATTTATAAGAGAAGATAGATTTAATGTTTATACACATTGGGATAGAGTAATATTCTAAAAATCATTTTAAAAAAATAAATTAAAAATTAAAAATCTTAAAATTATTAAAACTATTAAAACTATTAAAAATATTAGAACTATTAAACCCTATTAAAATTATTAAAACTATTAAAAATATTAGAATTATTAAACTCTATTAAAATTATTAAAGTTATTAAAATTATTAGAATTATTAAACTCTATTAAAATTATTAAAGTTATTAAAATTATTAAAACTTAGAGTTATTAAAAATATTATTTTCATTTAAAAATTCTAAAAAAGATATTAAAAAAGGAGATGTTAAAATTAGTTTACCAAAACAATATACCAATATAAGAGAAAGGTTTGAAGAATATGGTAATGCATTGGAAGAGCTTGGAAAAGCTAGTAGAGAAGGACCGATTGATGAAAAAACTCTTCATTTAATACAGTTAGCTGCAAGTGCATCTATTAGAGCAGAAGGAGCTGTTCATAGCCATACAAGACGTGCTTTAGAAGCAGGAGCAACGAATGATGAAATTTATAATACTTTGATATCAATTACAAGCACTATAGGCTTTCCAACAGTGGCCGCAGCTATTTCTTGGGCAGAAGACATAATACTAGATAATGAATAAAAAATAGTTATAAGAACAAAAATATTGTAGATAAAAATATAAAAAAATATAAAAAATATAATAAATGAAAATATAAGAAAATATAGATGAAAATTAGATAAAAATAAAAAAATAATAGATGAAAGATAATGTATTAACGTATAATATAAGAGAATATAGATGAAGATAAAATAATAGATGAAAGTATAATAGATGAAAATATAACATATTAAAGTATAATATATTAAAAATATAATAGATAGAAAAAATTATAATTAAAGAATTTACTCTAATACAGTATGACGATATTTTAAATCATCCTCTGTTTTACCCATCTTTTGCATTAATTCAGCTATAAGACCATCTAAAAAAATAAGGGAAGTTAACTCAAATGCTGTACCAAGAGGAGTTACAGAAACATAATTTCCATCAATTTGTCTTTTAATATAATCTTCATCATCAATGTCAATCTTAGTTCTACCTTTAACTTTCATTACACAATCTGCAAGCTTTCCTAAAGATGACTCTGGATAAGATGTGAGAGCTAAAGCTTTAGAACCTCTATTTTTAGCAATACCGACTGCTGAAACAATAGTATTAGTTTCACCAGATCCAGAAATAGCTAATATACAATCATCATCATATATAGCTGGAGAAATAGTTTCACCTACAACATAAGCACTAATACCTAAGTGAACTAAGCGCATAGCAAAAGCTTTAGCTACAAGTCCAGATCTTCCTGCACCCATAACAAATACATTCTTTGATTCAGTTAATACTTTCATAAACTCATTTACTGTTTCTTCATCAATAAATTCAGTAGCTGACTCTATATTACTTAAAATTTCTTCAATAGCTGCTTTCATTAACTTCATATTTCAACCTTAGATTTTTATATTTATTTTAAGAGGATAATAACACTTTTATTAAACTATAAATAGTCATAATTTAATAACTTTAAATTATACTTATAAAAATAATAGTATAATGAATAATAAATATAATCATGTTATATTTTTATGTCAAATAATACTTTATGTTAAATATATTATAGATTTTTATTAAATTTTAATTTATTTAAAATTATTTATTTAGAATATTTTTATAATATTTTTATAATACTTTATAATTATAATATTTATTTTATAATTTTTAAATAAAGAATAACATAATTAATAAAGTGACTAATAAATTAACTAATAAATTTTAAATAATCAATATTTATGTGATCAAATATCTAAAATGTGAGTAATTATATGAAATATAAGATTGAACCAAAAGTTGAGATTAAAATTAATGGTGAAACTTATAGCTATAAACTATTTGAATCATTAAAGCTATTAGATGAAATTAATTCTCAAAGAGCAGTGGCTAAAAGACTCAATATATCTCATTCTGTTCTAAATAGAAGAATTAAAAATGCTGAAAAAAGACTTGGTTTTGATTTAGTTAAAATTTCTGGTTCTAGAACTTATTTAACTGAAAAATCCAAGAATTTAGTTAATATTTATGAAAAATACAATTCTAGAGTAGTTGAAACTGATAAATTAATAATTGCTGGAGGACATATAATAACAAACTTTTTAGAATCAATATCTAATGAAATACCTTTTGAAGTTGATATCTATAGTAGTGATGATAATAGTGCGTATAAATTAGCAAAAAAAGGTTTGGTTGATATTTTAGCTCTTGATGATCCCCAAATAGCTTTTAAAAATGATTTAGACTTTAGAGTGATTGGATATGATAATTTAGTCCTTGTTTCAAATGAAATGTCCTCTAAGATGAAGATAAAACAGATGAAAGATTTAAAAAATCTTGAATTTGTATCGATTGAGGGTACAGCACAAAGATTAGCTTGGAGCACTCTTGATGAAAATAATATTGCCTATAAAATAATAAAAAATGTGAAATCAGAGTTTGATGCTTTTAAAATTGTGCAAAACTCTAATAAATTATATACTTTTTTAAATGGAAGCTATTTTAAAGGAAATAATGTTTTAAAGGAAGAAACAAAACATGCTATTAGTTTAATAGCGATTAATTCTGAAAAAAAAGAAGTTCAAGAGTTTATTGAATATTTTTTGAATGATGGTCAAAAATTAATATCTAGAGAGGGTTTTATACCTATAAAACCTTGGAAAACAAAAGAAAAGAAGATGAAATTATCAATCTAATATTTAAATACAATATAATACAATATCTTCAAATAAAAATTCCCAAATAATATTTTAAAATAATAATTTTAAAATAAAAGTCCCAAATAATATCTTTAAAATAATAGTTTTAAATAAGAACTCTTAAATAATAATTTTAAATTAATATTTCTAAAAAAAATAAAAATTAAAAATAATATGTCCAACATATTTCCCATCTAATGTTTCATGAAACTAATAAGAATAAGCTCATGTATGGGTTCGTCTTTTCATGCATTAGATAATAAATTATGTAAGAATTTATTATTTCATTAGGACTAAATATATTTACATTATACTACTTATATTTTTCTATTATTAAAGTATATAAAATAATTATAAATAAATAGGAGATGTCTAAACAGTTAACATAAATAAATTAAGAAAAATAGAAAAAATACATGAAATAGATTAAAATAATAGTTATAATCACGATATTGACATTATTATAATCACATATTACTATTAGTTTTCATTCACTATCCAAAAAGAAATATAAGATTGTATATCTAATTTATTTATAGTATTTATGTTATATCAATTAAACTATTATATCAAAAGTATAATTCTATATTAAATTAAATATAAACTGATATATTCTATAGTACGATAATTAATGAGTATTATATTAATAGTTTAATTAATTTAATTAATTAATATAATAGAATATAGTTAAAATATAGTTAGAATATAAATTAGAATATAAATAATAGAATAATTATCATATTAAATCTTTACCACAGAATTAATAATTAATAATATAATTAAATAATATTTAATAAGTAAAATGATATAAAATAAAAAGAGAAATATAAAGAGGTTTTTAATTGATTAAAAAAGATGATTTACTTGTTATAGGCCATACAGCAATAGATTATATAATGACAGTAGAGAAATTTCCAGCCCCAAATTCATCCACTCCTATTAAAACAATGAAAATATTTCATGGAGGTGCCGGAGCAAATGTAGCTATGGTTGGAGCCAAATTAGGCCTTAAAACATCTCTTATATCTGCAGTTGGAGAAAAATTTTTAAAATCAGAATATTTAGAGAAAATGGTTGAATTAAAAATTAATACTGATTCAATGATTATATCTAAAAATGAAGATACACCAACAGCATTTGGTATGACAAACAATAAAGAAGATCAAATATTTTATTTTTATTGGGGAGCTGGAAAAGAATTTTTAAAATCTGATCCTCCAGAATCATCTGTTCAATCTTGTAAAGCAATCCATTTAGCTACTGGAGATCCGACATATAATATAAAAAGTAGCATTTTAGGTAAAAATAATGATAAAATAGTTTCATTTGACCCTGGGCAAGATTTAAATATGTATAATGCTCCAAAACTCAAGGAAGTTATAAATAATTGTACAATATTATTCGGAAACCATCATGAAATAGAAAGAATTCAAAATTTATTAAAATGTGATATAAATGGTTTAAGAGAAATAGGTCCAGATATTATAGTTAAAACATGTGGGAAAGCAGGTAGTGTTATTTATACTGAAAAAGAAAAGATAAAAGTTGATTCAATCTATCGACCAGCTGTTGACCCAACAGGTGCAGGAGATTCTTATAGAGCAGGGTTTTTATATGGATACATTAATGAAAAAAGCCTTGAAAATTGTGCTAAATTTGCTTCAGCTGTTTCATCATTTATTGTAGAAAAAAAAGGATGTCAAACAAATATCCCTAATTTTGAGCAAGTGACTGATAGAATGAATCAGTTTTATAACAATAAATCTTAAATTTATTCTAAATTTTGAATTATTTTTTAAAAACATATTATATCATTAAATATTTAATAATATGTTTACTATCAAAAATATTTATATCAAAGCTATTTATTAATAAAAATATTCACTAATAAAGTACTAATAAAGATATTTATTAATAAAGATATTTATAAAAAATCAAAGAAAATTTAAATTTTTCAAGTTTTCTTTAATTTAAACCTGTATTATACAAATAAAATAGATTAATTTATAAGCTATAAGTTTATAATAAGATATATTCAATCTAAATGTACTTAAATTCAAATAAAGTTTAAAAAATTAAATATTATTTGAACTAATTTTGGTTACTAATTTGGTTGAAATAAAATTTATTCAAATATTTTTATTAAAAATATATTTTTATTAAAAATAATTATAAAACTTCGAAATTATGTAAAAATTTTGAAATTATAATAAAAATTCGATCTTATTTAATTAAAAATGTGATTAATTATGACACAAATAGAAGATGCAAAAAATGGGATAATTACAGAAGAAATGAAAATAGTTGCTGAAAAAGAAGGAGTTTCTGAAGAATTTATAAGAAATTCCGTGGCTAATGGTACTATAGTAATTCCATCAAATGTTAACAGAGATCTAACTCCTTGTGGTATTGGAGAAGGTCTTAGAACAAAAGTAAATGCAACAATTGGAACATCTACTGACATTATTGATTTTGATGAAGAAGAAAAGAAAGCTCAAATAGCTATAGATAACCAAGCCGATAGTTTAATGGAATTAAGTATTGGTGGAGACCTTGATGAAATCAGGAGAAGAATTTTAAAAATGTCTGATATTCCTGTTGGAAGTGTACCAATATATCAAGCAGCTATTGAAACAATACGGAAAACTGGATCCGCAATTGATATGGATGAAGAAATAATGTTTAAAACCATTGAAAAACAAGCCAAAGATGGTATTGACTTTATGGCTATTCATTCAAGTGTTAATATTGAAACTTTAGCTAGGCTTAAACGTCAAGGAAGAGAAGGCGGACTTGTAAGTAGAGGTGGAGCATTTATATCTGCATGGATTGTTGAAAATGAAAGAGAAAATCCATTGTTTGAAAATTTCGATTATATCCTTGATATTGCAAAAGAACACGATGTTGTACTTTCTTTAGCTAATGCAATGAGAGCAGGAGCAATAGCTGACTCTACAGACAGAGCTCAAGTTCAAGAATTAATTATACTTGGAGAATTAATTGATAAATGTCGTGAAGCTGGTGTTCAATCAATGATTGAAGGACCTGGACATATCCCTATTAATGAAATTCCTGCTAATGTAACAATACAAAAGAAAATGTGTGGAGGAGCTCCTTTCTACATGTTAGGACCTATTGTATGTGATATAGCTCCTGGTTATGACCATATAGTTTCTTCTATTGGAGCAGCTGCTTCAGCTAAAGCAGGAGCTAATTTCATCTGCTATGTTACCCCTGCAGAACATTTAGCTCTTCCAGAGCCAGAAGATGTTAAAGCAGGAGTTATATCAACAAGAATCGGTACTTATGTTGGAGATATGGCAAAAGGAGTACACAATGGTGAAAAAGACTTAGCTATGGCTAATGCAAGGAAAAAACTTGATTGGGAAAGTCAATATAATTTAGCTATTTGCCCAGCAGATGCTAGAGCTATAAGAGAAAACAGACCTCCAGAAGATCCAGACACATGTACAATGTGTGGGAACTACTGTGCTGTAAAAATAGTTAATGAATGGTTAGATCAAGCCGACCCAAAGGGTTCGCTTTGGAATATCTAGCTTTTTAACATACTTTTTTTATTTTTTTTATTAACTATTTTTTTATTTTTATTTATAAATAATTTCAAAATTATAGTCAAGCACCAAATTTTTGGAACAAATTTTGTCGATTATATATAAATAAACTGCAAAAATTAGTGCAAAAAATTAAGTTTCTAACTATATAAATTAATTTTTAGCCATGTTCATAAAATCTGTCCCATATGTGCTGATTTTTTCTAAAATTACTCTTTTTAAAATCTTTATACAAAACTATAACTTCTTATTTATATACTTATAATCTTTCAGGCCTTCATTTTAGAATTAGTATTAAATATTTCTGTTATACTACAACTTATTTATTAAAAAATATTATTAGCTATTATTTATTAAATTATAATTATTAAATAAAAAACAGGAGCATAATAATGAAAAAATGTATACTATGTGAAACAAGCAAAGAAGATAGAGAATTCAATAGAGAGCATATTGTTCCTAAACAATTAGGTGGAAGTTTAACAATGAAAAATCTATGTAAAGATTGTAATTCGAAAATAGATGATGAGTTAGATAAAAAAGTAGCTGAAAATTTACTATTTAAAATATATAAGAATGATGAAAAAATAAAGTCTAATAAAGGAAATCATATAAATCCTTTCAATGATTTTATATCTAAAGAAAATGAAAATAGAAAAATAGAAATAGGGCTTGATAACGAAGGTAATTTAGAAATAACAAGCATTCCCCAAATAAAACCTACACTTAAAATAAAAAATAAAACTACTGATGGAAAAGCTACTGGAGTATTAACTGCTGAAGCCAATATTCCTATAGAAGACCTTGATAAAATATTCGATGAATTGACAAAAGAACTCAATGTTGAATTATCTCCAAAATCAAAAGAGGAAATAAAATCTGGAAAAATAAAAAGCAAAATAATAAATCATGAAGAAACATTTTTCATGGAAGAATCCATAGATACATGGCCAATAATTAAACTTTTTGTCAGGATTGCGTATGAAATAGCTTTTTATAAACTTGGTGATGATTATTTCAATGACCCAATGCGAGATAAATTGAAAAATTATCTTGAAAGTGATGATAAATATATTGAAGATTTGAAGACTAGGCATGGCATTAGTATTCATTTTTTAAAGGACAATGAAGTCAATGAAGCAATATTTCATTTAGCTAAAGCTACATATAAAGATGATAATTTATTGCATTATATAACAATACTTCCTGCTCGAGTTAATGGCATTAATGCAATAAATCTTGTTGTGACTCTTTTTAATAGATTATCTGCAAATGTTCTAATAAGTGAAGATTTTAATATGTATGAAATAAATGGTTTGAATGCAATAATGATGTTTAAAAATAATGGAAATAAATATACTAAAGAATTTCCTAAAAATTAAATAATAAAAATATAAAAAATTGATGCACAATATATTTTTATTTAAATATCAATTCCATAACTATCAAAAATAAAAATTTTGATATATGATTTTGCTTAAATTTGGATAACATATAAATTTATAAGTTATAAAAATCAAATATTATTATAAATTAGACATTTTATGTCGTTTTTTATTATTTAAAATCATTATGTAGGTTGGTGAGCTGTGTAACTATCCTTTAACCTTATCTAATTAGGAAGTATATAGCTATTACATTGTGGAGTATTAGAACTATCACTAATACAAGAGATAGTATACTTTCAAATGGCAACACTATCACCTCCTACTTACTTAGTAAAAGTAAAAGGCTTACACTTCGGTGAAAAAATAGTACTTGCCTCCTACTTTCCTTGAATAAACAGTATATTATACTGTTTTGTTCAACTATAGTATTTTACTAGCTATTAACTCACCAAGCCTACTAATAACTATTAGATTGTTAAGATATAAATATTTATATATGATAAAAAACAATATAGTAACTGGTGAAAAAGGTACTTGCCTTTATAGCTAGCTAATTATAGCTAGCTAATTACTTCTTATTTTTTATAATTATTTCTATTTTTCAATATAGTTATTTATTTCAACAATTAGAATTATTTTGGAGTCAAAATGTCTTATTAAAATTTAAATTTTGTTTTTTAATAATCAGCTCATTGTTAAAGCATTGAAAATATTTATAATAACATATAAATTAAGTTTAAATTATTTTTATTGAATTAAAAAGTTATTAACAATAATATTTATAAGAATTAAAAATAAATTTATATAATGCTTATTATTCAATACTTATTTTAAATTTTAATTAAATTTTAATTAAACAATTTAAAAAAAATAATATAAAAAATAAAGTATATATTTACTATTTTCATATCATATAGAATATATATTATAAAATATTTACAATAAGCTAATTTAACTCTTAAATTAAAATTATATCTATAATCTAAATTATACTAAAAATATAATTAATTAGATTAGTTTAATATAATTAATTTAATAGATTGATTAATATTTTAGATTAATTAATATTTTAACTAATATTTAATATAAGTTAATTAATTTAATAAAAATAAAAGAATAAATAGAAATATAATTAATTTTGTTCACTATATAATTCATTGATATATCTTAAATAAAATTACGACTTATTATTTTACTGGTGAAATGATGAAACATTGGATAGAAAGAATTGCTGATGATTTAAAAGAATGGGATGTTGAAAAACATGTTATTGCAAGTGGAACATCTATATCAGGATCAATACATATAGGAAATTCATGTGATGTTTTTATAGCTAATGCTGTAGGAAAGCAATTGAAAGAAATGGGTGAAAAAACTGAAACTATTTGGATTGCAGACGACCATGACCCACTTAGAAAAGTTCCACACCCATTACCAGAAAGTTATGACAAATATCTAGGTATGCCCTACTCCAATATCCCATGTCCAGATGGATGTTGCGATAGCTTTGTAGAACACTTTGAAAAGCCACTACTAGATATTTTAGATGACTTTGAAATAGAACTAACTCCAAAATCTGGCTTTGAAATGTATAAAGATGGAATTTACGATGAATATATAAGAATATCCTTAGAAAAGGTAGATGAAATAAGAGAAATATTCAATCGATACAGAGAACATCCATTAGCTGATGACTGGTTACCTTACAATCCAATTTGTGATAAATGTGGAAGAGTAAACACTACAACTAGTTATGCATTTAATGAAGATAATGATACTATATCTTATAAATGTGAATGTGGTGCAGACGCAGAAATGAATATTACATCAGGAAATGGTAAGTTAACTTGGAGAGTAGAATGGGCAGCTAGATGGAAAATATTTGGAATTACATGTGAACCATTTGGTAAAGACCATGCAGCTAGTGGAGGATCTTATGATGTTAGTAAAATAATATCTGAAGAGATTTTTAACTATAAAGCACCATATCCAGTCCCTTATGAATGGATCACCTTAAATGGAGATGCAATGAGTAAATCTAAAGGAGTATTCTTTACTCCAAAACAATGGTTAGAAATTGGGCCTGCTGAAAGTCTTAACTACTTTATATTTAGAAGTAAACCAATGAAACACAAAGATTTTTCACCTAATATGGCATTTCTTGATTTTATTGATCAGTTTGACAAAGTGGAAAAAGTTTTCTTTAATGAAGAAGAAGCACCATCAGAAAAAGAAGGTAAAAAATTCAAGAAGATTTATGAAATTGCTCAAATAAACGAAGGAGATTCTTTACCATTCAGACCACCTTACAGATTTTTAACTGTTGCTTATCAGATAGCAGGAAATAATCCAGAGAAAATATTTGAAATTCTTAAAAAGAATTCTCAGCTAACTAAAAGTTTCCAAGATAAAGAGTTTAAAGATTTAGAAGAAAAAGAACTTGAACAATTCACACAAAGAATAGAACAAGTGAAAAATTGGTTAGATAAATACGGTCCGAAATTTGTTAAATTCCAAGTCATGAAAAAAATTCCAAGATTAGAGCTAGCTGATGATCAAAAAGCTTTTCTTAAAAGTTTAGCTGATTTAATTGAAAGCAAAGAATTTAATTCTGCTGAAACACTTCATGATGAAATGTATGAAACTTTAAATGGATATGATTTAAAACCTCAAAAGGCTTTCCAAGCTATTTATAAAATGATTCTTGGGCAAAAACAAGGCCCAAAAGCAGCTTCATTCCTCTTATCATTAGATAAAGATTTTGTAGTTAAAAGATTAAGAATGGAAGAATAAAAAGTATTATTTTCATATATTAATACTTCATAAAATTTTTTATTAATAATATTCTTCTATTATATATCTATTAATTTACTAAATACCTATAATATATTTACTAATAGCTATTACAATAATATATTACACTACTAATATCCTTAGTAATAGTATATTTACTAATAATATACTTAATAATAATACACTTAGTAATTTTATACTTACCAATAATATGATTAGTAATAGTATATCTAATAATATAATTAGTAATAATATGATTACTAACAGCATATTTACTAATAATATACTTAATAATAATATATTTAGTAATTTTATTTTTATTAGTAATATTATTTTTATATTAATAAGTTATTACTTATATTTTTAATTTTATTTTATATTTTACTTTTTACTTCTTTTTCTATTTTGTTTTTTCTTATTTTAATTTAGATCCTCTAAATGTCTTGGTACAAACCATTTTTGAGCGATTATTGTAGGTAAAACCGCGCTTAAAACTAAAACTCCAGTTAATATTGAATAAGAATAATTATCTAAAAGACCAGTATTCAAACCAAATAAAGTAGCTATTAAACCAAATGTTAGACCAGTACTCATCATCAAAGTAATATAACCAGTGCTTGAATTTAAATAATGTTTAGTCAAAAAATAAACACCAGCAAATTTAGCTAATTGTCTAAAAGAAAAAATTAGAATAAAAATTCCAAGTCCGCCAATTACTAAAGGTATTGAAACTTTCATTCCACCAATGATGAAAAATACTGGAGTTATAACTGCAAATGCAACAGTCTTTATCCTTTCTTTTGCTTTTTGTCCATTAGAATTTTCATTTAAAGTATTAGATAGTAACATGCCTAAAATAAATACGGGCAATATTGCTTGTCCTCCTCCCCATGATGCAAAAAACATTAAGATGAAAAGTAAAAGAAAAATATATTTTATTTCTATCTCTAATATCTTATCTTTCAAAATTTTAGAATTAACCAAGAACCTATAGGAATATTTAAAAGCAAATATCAATAATAATATGGATACAGCATAAAAAATAAAGATATAAAGGTTAGGTTTAGTAAAAAGTATACTTAAAGCAATAGCTGTGCAAATATTTGTTACAAATGTTGCTCCCATTAATATCTTACCAATATCATACTTAAATAAGTCTTGTTGGAGTAAAGTTGAATAAACAACAGCAATTGATGTTTCAGATAAAGCAGTTCCAGCTAACAATGAAGCAACTAGATTCCAACCAATTAAAAAATGAACAACTGAAAAAATCAGGACAAATGGTATTAAGAAAGATAAAAACCCAATTAAAACTGTTTCCTTAAGTTTTTTTCTCATAAGCTTAACATCAATCTCAGTTCCAGACAAAAATGTTAATAATATTCCTCCAAAACTTGCAATAAAAAGCATCCAAGTTTCTGAATGGATTATGCCTAAATTTCCAGCTATAACTCCAAATAAAATTTCTATGATTGATACAGATAAACCTAAACGAACTGAAATCAAACTTGAGACAAAAACTAATAATCCTAATACTAATAAATAAAAATCTGCCATAATAACCCTCTAAAAACATTTTATTGATAGTAGAAGTCATCATCCAGATTTTTTTAAAAAAAATGGCAGTTATAGGTGGAACCTCATCACCTTACTGTATAAATAATAAAATTACACATTACTAAAATCACGATGTTGATTAGAAATCATACAATTATTAGTAATTTATAAATATATAACTTTATCCTATAATATAACATTAATATCTATTTTTATTCAACTATTTATATTTTTAGTAAATTTTATAAAGTTATACAACACTTAAAATATCAAACTAAAAATCCGAATTAAGTCATAAAAATAGATAAAAATAAAAATTGTTTAAGAATAGGAGTTAGTTAAAAAAAAACAGCACAGCAATTAAAAGAAAGAAACAAGATAATAATAATTAAAAGAAAAAAAGAAAGTACTAAAAATAAGTGTAAGTATATATTTTAATTAACCAATATATCTTAAATCGTCTTCTCCAGCACCCATAGACCTATTAACTATTTCTTGTTCCATTTTTTGAGCTTTAGATATCATTTTCCTTGTTTCTTCAGCTCTTTCATCAAGTTTATCAGTATTAATTTCTATATTAAGAAGATTAGCTAATTTTCCTAAAATAGCTTCTGCAGCTTCAGCATCAATGAAATAGCCAGGTGTTTCACCCATCAAACAAGCACCCCGAATATTTCTAAGTTTTCCTAATCCAAGGAGTAATCCAGAAGCCCCTACAATTCCACCATCGGCAGATCTTATTTCAATATCTAACTCTCTCAATGTTTCAATGATTTCAAGATCAGTAGCAGCACCAAATACACGAGATTCTTCAATAGGATGCCCAATAGCTAATCCACCAAGGGTATACATTTCTTTAACTCCAAAATCTTCAATAAAATCTAATATAAACCCAGACAAATCATATTGTCCTTCTGGAGATAAAGCCTGACTATTACCCACTAAAATTATATAGTCTCTTTTATCTTCTCCTAGAGATTTTAAATAGTAAAATTCATTCACCATATTTTCAATGAGTCCGTCTTCATCTACAAAAACTTGAGGAGGAAAATGATAAGAATATAGTTCTGCAAATTTAGTAGCTCCTAATTCATCAATAATATGATCGGCAGCTAATTTACCAACATGACCAATTCCTGGAAGAGCTTCAATAAAAATAGGATTATTTAATTCAACATCTTCCAAAATATTGATTTCAGTATTTTTCATAGAAATCACCTTATAAATTCAATATACCTTATAAAATCCGATATATTTCATAAATTCAATATAATTTATAAATATAATATTATTAAAGTCTTCTTTAATAATGCTTATTTAACATTATAAAAATAAAAAATTTTTATAAAAATAAAAAATCTTTGATTTTTAAATAATGACAAGTTATTTATCAAACGCTTCTTCTTTTAATTTTCGACGATATTTACCATATTTATCCTCAATAGAATATTTTGGAGGATATATAACATTTAAATCCCCATCACAGCTAGGACAAACATCTTTAATCGTGTATACATTACAAGAATTACATTTATGCATCTTCATCTTCATTTAAGTCACTTGAATAAAATAGCATATTAATTTTATATTTAAAAATGAATAATAGCTAATAAATCATATTAAATAAAAAATAATTAAAGATAATGGTTAATCTAATAAAAATTAAATTACTCTAATTCACGTAAGAAAGTTCCATTACCATTTGATTCTTCAATAATTTCAATAGCTCTATCAGCAGCAGCTTTTAAATCTTTTTCTGCTTGGATATAATCAGAAGACTTGACAGTTATTCTATAACGAGGAGCTCCAACACATTGAACCTCAACATCGTCGTCTTCAGCAGCTAAAAGAGCTTCTTTAATTATATCAACGCCATTAGCATCAAAAGTTTGAATATCGATATAACCAGTTATATGAACCTCAGGAGGAGTAATATTTTTCTTAGCTATCTCCGCAATTGTTTTAGCCCATTCTTCATCAATACCTTCTTCAATAAGAACAGATTCGCCTTCTTCAGCAGCACCTTCAAAAGCACCATAAATATCACCAAAACTGTCCATTAACCTATAACCTACTTCTTTATAAGCAGTATCAAGATTTTTATCTAATGATTTAGCAGCTAATTCTAAAAATTTCTCTGCTTTCTGTTCAACTTTCCATTGTTGAATCTTTTTTGTTCTTTGATCTTCTCTTATTCTTTTTAAAGAAGCATCCACATGACCTTTTTTAGGATTAACTCTTAAAACTCTAGCTACAATTTTTTGATTTTCTCTTACATGATCACGAATATTTTTAACCCAACCAGAAGATACTTCTGAAATATGAATAAAAGCTTCTTTTCCTTCATATTCTTCTAGATTAGCAAATGCTCCGTAACCAAGAACCTTGTAAACAGTAGCTACAATTAATTCTCCTTCACTTGGCCATTCTTGATTTTTTCTTACCATTAAAACACCTGAAAATAAATAAAAACAGACTAAAGAACTTTTTAATTAATAATTTTCAAATTAATAAAATTCTCTAGTAAAATAATTAAATTTAGTAAAAAACTTAAAAATAATTAAAAATTAAACCCATATTTATTTCAATACTGAATCAATATGAGCAGTTATTTTAGCTTTTCCTCCAAGAGGTTTTACAAGTGTTTTACCACAAATAATACATTGGACATTAGAAGCTGCTCTATCAAATACTACTTGTTCATTATCACAGTCCAAGCATTTGACTTTTAAAAAATTTCCTCTTCTTTCATTTGACATTTAATCACCAATATAATTATGAAAATGTAATTTAATATTAAATGTTAGTTAAAATGAATAAATATAAATATTAAATAATAAATGTAAATATTAAGTAATAAATATAAATATTAAGTAATAATACTAAATATTAACTGATTTAAATAATTATAATCAGATAATTTAACTAATAACTAACAAAATTTATAAATTATTTGTTTAACTAAAATTATTGAGCTACAAATTCAGGTTTACCAGTTCTAAAAGAAGTTGCAACACGGGATTTGCCACACTCTTTACATTTATACCTTAAATCTAATTTTTTAACTGGTTTATTTCCACCAGGTAAAGGTCTAGGATATCCCCTATAACCAGCGGTAACTCTTCTAAATTGCCTTTGTCCCCATTTTAACTCACTAGCTTTTCTTTTTTTAGCTACGAGTACTTCATGAACAGTATGAGTTTTACATTTCGGACAGTAAGTTCTTTTTTCTTTAGGAATTTTCATTTAATCACCTTTATTTGTAAATATATTTGCAAATATATGTCTCCATGACATAAATTAATAATATTATAAAAATATCTAAAAATATAACAACAGTACGTTGAATATTTATTATCTTAAAATAATTGTCAAAAAAGCAATATATTAATTTTAAAGAAAAATATATCACTAAAACATTAACCTAAATGATTTAAGCTTAATAAACCCAAAATAGGTCTTAAATTTTATAAAAAATTAATAATAAACTTTTCATTTAAATAATAGATATTAATATAATATATTATTTTAATCTATATTTAAATTTAATGGAATAATAGAAATTTTCATAATGTAAATGAAAAACTTTTACATTATTACAGCTATTAATTATAGCTAAAATATAGAAAACAATGTATAAAACTAAATTTTAACCAATCTACCTTTTTTATTCTTAATTAAGATTTTTGCATTAATATCAGGCATTATAACAATATCTTGAGGTTTAAAAGGACCATAAATCTTTTTATCTACTCCCATAATAGAATTAATCTCAGAAAATATTAGAATCATTACATTAGCTATTTTATTTACTGTTGATTTTGATTTATTTAGATCAAGAGAATTATCAGAACTAAATGTCTCATCAACAACTAAAGAATCTAAATCAACAAACTGATCCTCTTCATTACCCATAATATTAGCTAATTCAGATTTTCTTCCTTTTTTTATATTTTTATTGCCCTGAATAAAATTATCTTGGTTAAAGTCTTTAGAAATTTTTGATTTATCTATTTCAGCTGATTTTACTGATTTTGAAGACTCATAATTCTCATTTTTTTCATTAAAACTATTTGAATTAGAAATTTGCTTTTCAATATTTTCAATTTTCTCATCTTCAATAACTTTCGCAGATTTTATGGTTTTAAGCCTTTTTAGAACATTATCATTTTTAGCATTATCGTTTTTAACATTATTATTTTCAATTAAATTATTTTTAATATCATTATTTTTATTCTTTAATTTATTATTAATGAATTTATCATTAGATCTATTATTAGATTCAATACCATTAGATTCAATATTAGAGTTAACATTAGAGTTAATATCATCAGATTTAGTATTAATAGAATCATCCGAAGATTTTTTATCTGATAAATGATTAGAATCTTTAGAAGTATTATCATTAGTTGTGAGTTCATCTAATGATATAGACCTTCTATGTGACTTTAAAACATCGATAAATGAAAAATAAAGTTTTTCTTCTTCTTCAGTAATATTCAAAGGAGTTGTATCTATTAAATCAAATTGAGGCTTTCCTTGAAAAAGATGATAAGACCTATGAATATTCATAACAGCAGCATCAGCTATCTTATGTTCTCTAATTTCACAAATTTCAGTAGCTATTCTCTGAGCATTCCTTAATAAATCACTTTCTTCTGAAAAAGGATCATTAACAGCAATATCTCTAATATTATCTAAGTACCTATGAGTTCTTTTATAAAAATCATTTCCAACCCTAGCTAATGAGCTATTTGCACGTTCTTTCTTTTGAATTTCACGTAATTTAGCAAAAAATTGATCTTCCAAAAATAATCATCTCTAATTAATTTTTAATAAAAGCTAATAGCTTAATAAAATCTAATAATCTAATAAAAGCCAATGATTTAATAAAAGCTAATCTTAAGAAACTAACATAATTTAAATCTTGAAATTATATCTAAATTAATTGATTTATGAATATAGGATTAATATAGAACTTGAAATACTTAAATGTCACTTATTACAAGTAAACATTTGTTATTCTAAATATAAAATAAAATTAACTGATCTAGCATTGAAAAACTATATATATATATAAGTAAAAAACTAAATAAATTAAAATTTAAATAAGAAACTGATTAATCTTCAGTTTCTATCCTTGGAGCAAGCAAAAAGCTGAGTTCACCATCATCAGAAACCATTTTAAGTTTAAGATCTAGAGGCATATCATCTCCAAGTTTAATAACAGCTATATCAGAAAATTTATCTGCTTTGAGCATTTCTCTAATTTTTTCAAGCGAAAAAACTGATTTAGCATCTGTTTCAATTTTTTCTCCATGAAGATACTCAATATTAGCATCACCAAATTCACCTTCAGCTCCAGCCCTAAAGTACTCATTATCAACTTTTAAAGAAATTTTATCTGAAAATATATCAATATCAGCAATAGAATCCTTTAAAAGTGCGAAAGGAATTTCAAATTGAGTAGGATGGTCTAATTTAGGAGGTGAAGGAGGTTCCTGATCAATATCAATTAATCTGATTTTAAAAGTTCTTTTAGCTTCCCCTTCAAAAGTTATAATAAAATTTCCTTCATCAAGAGACATTATTACTCTATCATCACTTTTAGAACGTTTTAAAACTTTAACGAATTCGTCAGTATCTATATTGATTTTTTCTGGTTCATCACAAATAAATTCATCAAATAAACTTGATTTAAGTTCCAAATGAACGAATGTGATGTGGCTACGATCTAGGGCATCCAGTCTAATACCCTCACTATCAGTTTGAATTTGTACTTCATCAACAATAGATGAAATAGCATCAAAACTTGTTTTTAAAATATTAGGATTACTTAATTCAGCTTTAAACATTTTAAAATCATCTCTTTAACTGTTTTAAGATTTTAGATAACATTAAATTAGTTAATAAAAGAATTATTCTATTAAAAGAATTATTTTATTAAAATAATTATTATTAATTATTGAATTTATAATACTATAATTTATAATATCATTATAATTTATAATATTATTCTAATCTATTAATAACTATAGTGTTCAATGTTATTCATCATTATATAATGTATATATATGATAGTTCTTCATCATATTTATACATATATAAGATTTTCAAAGTTTATAAGATTTTTTTAAACTTTATAAGACTTCAAAGTTTTATAAATTATAAGTTTTATGGATTATAATTCAAATGAATTAAATGTTATATTGAATATTATAACTTATAAACCTGAAATTTATTGAAAATAAAGTTGATCCTAAAGATAATCCTAAAAATGATTCTAATATTTATAAAATAAATATAAATTTTATAAATAATTATACAAAAAAATATATAAACTATAAGATAATATCCTTTCAAATCTATAATAATATTATAGTTTATGTTATAGTATATTTATATTATACATTTATATAATATACATTTAAATCTAGAACACACTTCCTATTTATCATTAGACTCATTTTCCCCAATATCTTCAATATCTTCATTAGAATCTTCTTTTAATTTATTATCCTTAGATTCAGAGATATCTTCAAAGGTTTCATCATTATCCTCTAAGATTTCATAATTATTATCATTATTAGAAATACTTTCATTAGAAATTTCATTCCCATCTTCATCTAAATCTTTGAATTTCTCTATATTATCAAAGTTATCTAAATTAGAATCTTTATTTGAAGTATATTCCAAATCATCTAATTCATTTTTTGAATCTTTAACCTCATCTTTAGATTTATCATCAGATTTATCTTTAGATTTATCGTTAAATTTGTGGTTAGATTTATCATTAGATTTATTGTTGTCTTTAGATTCATGATCCTCTTCATAATCATCTTCGTCTAATAATTTTAAATCATCAAGATTAAATGCATCTGAAATTGGACCTTTTTTTGATAAAATTCCAAGAACTGAAGCTCCGAGGATTATAATTCCTATAAATATTATAAAAATAGCTAAGGTACCAGTTTCACCTGAAGCAACACTATCAACAACTCTTTCAGAAGCGCCTAAAATAAAAAAAATCCCTGCTAAAACAATAACTATGCCGAGCACCATACCAATTATAGCTAAAAAAGGAAATTTACGTTTAAAATCATTAGAAAGGATTTCATCTGTTTTAGATGTTAAAAAAAGGTCATTATCAGAAGTATTATCTTTTGATTTTTCATCGTTATCCTTTTTTTCTTCATCTAATTCTTCTTCAGAATCAGCCTTTTCATCAGAATCAACTTTATCAATTTTATTAATAGATGAAACAATTTTATCGATAAACGATTCATCGTCAGAATTTTTCTTGGAATCAGGCATTGGATTTCCTCAATAAATTTTAAATGTATATACTGTTTTAAATGTCTATACTATTTAGTTTTTAATTAAATATAAAAACTTATTATATATAAATCAGTAGGATGTACTTATCTAAACAGAAAAAATGAATATATAATATTCCATCATTTAGTGAGGAATATTAATAATATAATCTAATCATATAATATATAATCTAATCACTTATAATAATATAATTTAATCACAATAGCATAATTTAATCACTACGATACTATGAATAGTATAATCTAATCATTATACATTGATATTAAATTTTAAATAATGAATTCTAATATAAATCAATTTTAGAATATTAAAAGATTAATATCATCTCTAATCATATTCTCTCCAAGTATGTTTACATTTTAAACATCTTAAAAATCTTGTTTCTGCCTCATCAGCACTACGAGTTTGTTGTAACCACCAAGAAGCTTTTTCATTGCCACATTTCGGACATGTTACTTTGGTTGTAGGAAGTGTATTAATATCTTCTCCTTTCATTATGACATTTTCTTTTGCATCAACCTTTTCATTAACTGCATATTGATTAACATCTTCTTCAGTTAAACTTTTAGTATAACCACATTTACATTGAAATTTATCACCATTTGGAAGCATCATAGCTCCACATTTCGGACAAAACTCCATAATATTCCTCCCAATAGTATAATACTAATATAATATTAACATATTAGTATAATACTAACATATTAGTATAATATTAATAAATAAATTAATGAATATAAATTAATAAATAATTATAAATAATTATAATATATATAATCGATTATAATTCCACATTATAATTAATATTATTTTCTTATTATTCTATAATCATAATTTTATAAAAACTTAATCATTAAATTTTATATAATTTTTATATGTTAAATTATTTCAATCCATTAAAAACATCACATAATATCTTTTTATGGTCAAAAGCAAGGTTAATATCTTCAATATCATTAAAAGATATTATTTGAGCATCTAAAGCATCACTATCTGCTTTCATTTTACTAAAGTTCCCATTAGCTATATAAACAATAGTAATCGTATGTCCTCGAGGGTCTCTTTTAGGATCTGAATAAACACCAAAAAGTTTTTTAATTTTAACATCAATTCCAGTTTCTTCTTTAGCTTCTCTTAAAGCAGCATTTTCTACTAATTCACCATAATCAACAAATCCACCAGGGATCGCCCAGTGATCTTTAAATGGTTCATTTTTTCTTTTAATTAAAACAAATTCTTTATTTTTGGTTATTCTAATATCATCATTGTTTTTTTCATTAAAAATAATTATATCCACTGTAATAGAAGGTTTTTTGTAATTAATCAAAGATATCACGACTAATAATTATATAAAATTATATGAAATTTCTATTTTAGCTGATTTTATAAAATTATAAATAAAACTAAAAGTAAAAATAATAAAAATAGTGAATAAAGAACAGACCCATGATTGATTTTAATACTAACAATTAATAATTTTATAGCTTTAATGATTTTAATAGTTTTAATATTTAATAATATTAATAATTCTAATAATTTTAATAGCTTTAATAATTTTAATAGTTTTAATATTTAATAATATTAATAATATTAATAATTTAACGAAAAATCAATAAGATATTAAAATAATTTTACAGTATAAAATCTATATAATGAAACATATAGCTAAATATAATAAGACAACATTACAAAAAATATTAAATAATTATGTTTCAAATATTTACACTGATTCTATTAATTTTTTAAACTCGTCAGATTGCTCTTTTAATTTATTAGATGCTCTTAAGAGTGATTTCTTAGGGTCTTTAGTTCTTTTAGCCTTGATTGTTATTATTGGTTCACCTATTAATGGGTGATCAATACCATAAACAGCATAATCAATTTCCTCATCTTCCATAAGGATTTTTCTCAAAGCATTACAAATAGTGTGGCTTTCACCAGGAATCATTAATTCCAGTTCTAATTTTGTACTTTTCAAAATCTCAATATCATCCATTTTATCATCCTATAAATGTTAATCAAATATTAGCTGAATATTATAAATATATCATTTATTCAGCAATCATAGTTTGTGGAAACTTTTCTTCTTTCTTTCCTATCACAAACTTCGCAATAAACTTCATCTTTCCTTTCAGTTGGCACCATATATGCACGACATCGAGTACACATAGCTTTTACAACACCATTTTCAGTATTTTCAGTATTTAAATCTAAATTATCTCCCATTATTTTAGATACTTTGGCTTCAATAATATCCCCAATTCTAAAAGCATCAGTTAATTTTTCTAAATATCCTTTTTTTACTTGTGAAATATGAATTGCAGCCATATACGGAAGAGCTAATTTCCTAGAAGTATTTTTCATTTTCTGGACATTAATCATTGCTCTTTGACCACGAACATCAGTTATTTCCCCATAAATACTATCTCCCACATTCAAAACAGCAGGATTGCCTGAAGAAGGGACTATAGAAATTTTTTTCTTTGAAGAATTAATATCAACTGTTCCTAAAACAGATGCTCTAATATAACCTTCATCATCATAAGTCCATTTATCAGGTAAAAATTGTTCACTAACACCAAGAACATCTCCCGGCATCACAAAATCTCCAGATTTAACTTTCATACTTATACCTCTAAAAATAAGAATTTTAATGAAATTTGAATAAAAAATTAATAAAACAATGCTACAAATTAGTTTTAAAATTATAAATTGTTTATATTTTATATAATCATTTTCAATATTATTAGTGTTGCAAGTTATAAATTTTGAATTTCATCATATATATTAATTGCGTATAGATAAAATTCTATGTAAATAAAAATTTTGTGTAAATAATCTTGCTATAAATAAATTTGTTATAACTAAACTTGTATAAATGAGCTTGTTTATAAAAAAGATTTTCTGTAAGAATTATGTATAAAAATGGATTATAAAAATGGATTGTAAAAATGGATTGTAAAAATTAGATATATTATAATTCCAATATTATAAATAATTCCAATATTAATAAATATCAATATAATAAACAAAAATTAAATAAAAGACTTAATATTTATTTTTCTCATGAAATAATATTTCATCAAGCTGATAATTTTCCCATTCTCTTTTATTTAGAACTATTTCTAATTCTTGAGGAGTTATAAGTGGTTTCTTATACATTTGAGAATCATCAATAGCAATTCGAGGACAAGCAGTAACAACAAAAGCATCTAAATCCATATAATGCAAAAGTGCATCAGGAGTTATATTATCAATCATAATTAAATAAGCTTCCATTCCTTCATCAGTGAGGGTTTTCTTTATTTCTTTAGCTAATTCAAATCTATACTGCCCTTCTTTAGAAGAAATTAGTATCCCCCATTTTTTAGCTTCTTTTGCTTTAGTTATTCTTGCAAATCTTATTCTAAGGATCCTATCAGCAAAATCCCCTATATCCCTTGCTTCTCCACTATAAGGATCAGCAACTATTACTGGAGATTTAGTAAAAAGATGAATACCTAATGGATGAAAATTTCCACTACCTAAAAAAAGATAAGCTTCTGCATCAAGATTTTTTATAGAAGAAAAATTACAACCTAAAACTTGTCCTTTTAAAGTACTTTTTGAAGACCCTAAAACAATTTCTTTCCCATTATCCTCTAAATAATCTTTTATTTCATTTAAAAGATTTAAATGTTGTGTTGTAGTAGCTACAACAATTTTAGAATAATCTTTAATTAATTCAAGAGCTTCATCAAGAGATTTATAAATGTTAACTTTAGAATAGCTTTCAATAAACAGTACTGGAACATTATATTTAATCGGAAGTGGAGTATGAGCATAATGAATAATTAAATCAACTAAACCCTCCATCTTACTGTCACTTACATCACAAGCACCAAAGCAAGGATCTCCAGAAATTATAATATTAGCATCAGTTTCTTTCTCAAGAATTCTTGCAATATTAGTTCCTTGAGTTTTAAGACCTTCTGGAAATTGAAGACCAACATTCTTAGCATTCTGTTTTTTAATAGCTTTAATAGCTTTTTCAATATTCATATCATATAATGACATACTTACTCCTGTAATAAGAGTTAAAATAAGTTTAAAAATAGATTTAAATGAATTTAGAATAAATTTAAATGGATTTAATGGGTTTAAATGGATTCATGGACTTAAATAGGTTAAATGGATTTATAGATTTATGGACTTATAGACTTAAATAGGTTAATTGGATTTATGGATTTATGGACTTAAATGGATTAAATTGGTTTAAAAATAAATTTAAAAAGAAATTAAAAATTTATCTCATGAATTGACCCATAAGTCGTCCCATGGATCCTCCACCCATCCCACGTTTTCCTATGCCTTTCATAGCTTTTTTTGTATTATTATAATATTTTAAAAGTTCTTTAACTTCTTCATTTTTAACTCCAGAACCTTTAGCAATCCTCATTACCCTAGATTGTTTAATAACCTTTGGATTTTCCTTTTCATAAGTACTCATAGAAGACATTATAATTTTATACTTATTTATTTTATCTTCAGTCATTTTAGAGGCTTCTTTAGGTACTTTTCCACCAAGACCTGGAATCATATTCATAATTTGTTTCATTGGTCCCATTTTATTCATCATTTCGAACTGGTTTTCCATATCTTTAATTGTGAATTTACCACTTAACATAGCATTCATTGTTTCAGCAGCTACATCTTCATCAACAACTTCTTCAGCTTTTTCAATTAAACTTCTAATATCTCCCATTCCAAGTAAACGAGAAATAAATCTTTCAGGGTCAAAAACTTCAAAGTCATCTACTCTTTCACCAGTCCCAATAAATTTTATTGGTGCACCAATTTCAGCAACAGCTGAAAGAGCACCTCCTCCTTTAGCTGAACCATCTAACTTTGTAATTACAATTGAACCAACATCAGTAGTACTTGCAAAAGCTTTAGCTTGTTCTCCAGCTTGTTGACCAATAGTTCCATCAATGACTAACATTGCTTCATTTGGTTCAATAACAGAAGAAAGTTTCTCCATTTCATCAAGAAGATCTTTTTCTTCTTTATGCCTTCCTGCTGTATCAAATATGATAATTTTTTGGTTTTTAAACTTTTTTAAACCTTTACGAGCTAAATCTACCGCATCTTTATTATCAGGATCACCATAAAGAGATATTTGCATCTCTTCTGTTAACTGTCTTAATTGTTCATAAGCAGCTGGTCTCCAAGTGTCTGTAGAAACAACAGCAGGTGAAAAACCTTTTTTTTGTAAAAATCTGCATAATTTTCCAATGGTAGTTGTTTTACCACTTCCTTGTAACCCTAAAAACATTATTTTAAAAGGTTTATCATTTATTTCAAGCTCATGAGGTTCACTTCCAAGAAGATTGACCATTTCTTCATAAACAATAGTTATTACATGTTCTCTTGGAGTAATTCCTTTAGGTGGTTTTTCATTGAGTGCCCTATCTTCAATTTTTTTTGATAACTTTAAAACTAAAGATATATTAACATCAGACTGAATTAAAGCTCTTTGAATATCTTTAACAACTTCTTTAATAGTTTTTTCATCGATTACAGTCATACCTGCCAATTTTTTCATTGTGTTTGTAAGACTCTTCCCTAAATTTCCTAACATCTAATCACCAGGCTTTTAATTAATAACTTTTAATAATAAAATTCACAATAATATTTTTTAAATAATTTAAACATGATTATATTATAAGCAATTAATATCCTAAATAAGTTATACTATAAGCAATTACTATCCTAAATAATAATTATACTATAATAATTACACTATAAATAATAGTTATATTTTAAATTAATTGATATACCTTAAATTAATGATTATACCTTAAATAATAATTATATTTTAAATAGTAATTATATAATATTCAATATTAATATTATAAAATTAACACATAAAATTAACACATATAAACTAATATTATAAAAATTACAGAGATTAATTACATAGATTATTTATACAAAATTATATTTATTAATCATTTAATAAATAATTAATGATTAATAAATTAATTAAGAAATTTATTAAAAGTATCTCATAAAAGTTATGTTTTTTAAAACTAATTAATAATATTTAAATCTAATATTAGTAAATGATTAATAAATATAATTTTGTATAAATAAGTATTATAATGATATTAATAACGATGATAAGAATATAAATACTGATAATAAAAATATAAATAATTATAATAGATATGATGAAGATATTAAGGATAATAAGGATATTAAGGATAATAATAGTATAAATAAAGATAATAAGAATAGAAATAATGATAATGAAAATATAGAATAACAATAAGGAATAGAAATAAGAATAATTAATAAAAAGTGATAATATGCTTGAAGAATTTAAAAAAACATTACAAGAATCTCCAATTGTGAAAAAAGGAGAGTATAGTTATTTTGTTCATCCTGTATCAGATGGAATTCCTGAAATGAAGCCTGAAATCTTAAGAGAAATTGTAGAAGTTATTAAAGATAATTCTGATTTAGATATTGATAAAATTGTTTGTATTGAGGCAATGGGAATCCATTTAGCTACCGCACTTTCACTTGAAACAAACATTCCTTTTGTAGTAATTAGAAAAAGAGAATATGGGCTTCCTGGTGAAGTTCCAGTATTTCAAAAAACTGGTTACAGTGAACAAAACCTATATATTAACCAGCTAAATAAAGGAGAAAAGATACTCCTCATAGATGATGTTGTTAGTACCGGTGGAACATATATAGCTGTTATTAAAGCTCTTAAAAAGATAGGTGTTGAAATTAAAGATGCGATAGCTGTAATTGAGAAAGGAAAAGGAAAAAAAATTGTAAAAGATAAAACAGGATGTTCCTTAACAACAATTATCAAAATGGATGTTATTAACAATGAAGTTGTCATTGAATCAACAATCATAGATTAAATTGATTTTTACTATTAAATTACTCCCAAAAATAAAGTTATTTTTAAAACTAAAGTAATATTGAATATTAAAGTAATACTGAATATTAAAGTGATGCTGAATACTTAAATAATACTGAATACTGAAATAATATTGAATATTAAAGTAATACTGAATAAAGTAACACTTAATGAATTATAATTAAAATGAACTCTGATAATTAATATCATACTAATTTAATAAATTATTTAAATGATAACATGGATCAATACAATCTTAAAAAAGCTAAAGAGCTAATAAAACTAAATAATGAGAATATTTGTAACTGTTGTCTTGGAAGAAAGTTCTCTAATTTAAAAGAATTAGAAAATATTTCTGGAAATAGAAATAGGGGCAAATTAATTAATGAAAAACTATCTGAAAAGGGTTATAATTATAAAAAATCTTCTTCATGTGAAATATGTAATGATATTCTTTTTAAAGTTCATGAAAACATTGCCAATGAAAATATATTGAAAAAAATCATTGAAAAAATTGATTATCTAAATTTAGAATTTGAAACATTTTTAATTGGATCAAAAATACCTAATAAAATCTTAGAAAAGGATGAAGAAATAAATAGTATCTTAGATTTAGATGTAGAAAATATTAAAAAAGAAATCAACAGAAAAATAGGGAAATTAATAGAAGCTAAATTAAATAAAACTGTTGATTTTGAAAATCCAGATATAGTAATTATGGTAGATTTGAGAAAAATTCTTGATAAAGACAAAGAAGAGAATACAGAAGATTTATCAAAAATTAAGATTAGAATTCAAATAAATCCAATATTTATAGAAGGAAAATATAAAAAATTAATTCGTGGCATTCCTCAAACTAAGTGGCCTTGTAGGAAATGTAAAGGAAAAGGTTGTGATGAATGTGATGGAACTGGTAAGATGTATAATGAATCTGTAGAAGAATTAATCTCAGATATAGTACTAAAAGAAACAAATGGATATGAAGCTAAATTCCATGGAGCTGGAAGAGAAGATATTGATGTTAGAATGTTGGGAGAAGGACGTCCATTTGTACTAGAAATAAAAGAACCGAAATTCAGAAAATTAGATTTGGACAGTATAGCAAAGAAGGTTAATGAATATTCAGGGGGAAAAACTGAATATAATAATCTTAAATTTACTGAAAGAAGTAGAAAGGCAGAAATAAAAGTTTCATCACCAGATACATTTAAAGTTTATCGTGCTTTAGTAGAATGTGAAGCAAAAATCTCAGAAGAAGATTTATCTAAAATTAAAAAGCTCGAAAATTCAATCATTAAACAAAGAACTCCTCAAAGAGTATCTCATAGAAGAGCTGATAAAATTCGTGAAAGAGAAGTGAAAGAACTTTCAACTAATTTAATAAATTCTAACACATTTGAAATGATAGTTAAAACACAAGGTGGGTTATATATCAAAGAACTTATTTCAAGTGATGATTCAAGGACAAGTCCAAGTATTAGTGAAATATTAAATACAAAATCAATCTGTAAAGAATTAGATGTTATTGAAGTAGGATGATTTTAAATTTAAATATTAACTTAATAAAATAAATCAAGAAAAAATAAAGTAAAATAAGCTATAATTATAATATAAAATAATAAAATGAAATAATAAAACTAAAAAATAGAATAATAGCATAATTAAATAAAATAATAGAATAATAAAACTAAAAAATAAAATAATGAAATAATTAAATAAAATATTAAAAAATTATATATTATTTAAATAATTTTTTAGTAATAAAAATAAACATTAAAAGTAATAAAAATAATAAATGTAATAATAAAAATAATAATAAAAATAATGAAAATAATAATAATGAAAAAATCAATATTAAATTTTTAACTAAATCTCAGAAAATACCTGATCTAAATCTAAAATCATTTTATCAATTTCTTCTTTTGTTATTATAAGAGGTGGGGCAAACCTTAAAACGTTGCCAGCAGTTGAATTAATTAAAAATCCTCTTTCTCTCATTTTATTTGTTATTTCAGAAGAATCTCTATCTAATTCAATAGCTAAAAAAAGACCAAAGCCACGAACATCAGTTATACAATCATATTTTTCATTTAAATTAATAAATTCATTTTTAAGATAGTTTCCAAGATTTTTAGAATTTTCAAGAAGATTTTCATCTTTAATTGTTTCAATAACAGTCAAAGCCACAGCACATCCAAGAGGATTTCCACCAAAAGTAGATCCATGATCACCATAATCAAAACCTTCAGCAACTTTACCTCTAGCTAAAAGTCCACCAATTGGATATCCATTACCAAGAGCTTTAGCTATAGTCATAATATCTGGCTTAATTCCAAATAATTCATAAGCAAACATCTTCCCAGTACGTCCAAAACCTGTTTGAACTTCATCAAGAATAAGAAGAACCTCTTTTTCACGACATATAGCTTCAACTTCTTTTAAATATTTTTCTGGAGGAACTACAATACCACCTTCTCCCTGAATAGCTTCAATAAGAACAGCAGCAGTATCATCAGTAATAGCATTAGCTATTGCATTACTATCACCAAAAGGTACATGAGTAAATCCAGAAGGCAATGGTTTAAAAGGTTCTTTATATTTATCTTGACCAGTAGCTGTAACAGTTACAAGAGTTCTTCCATGAAAAGAATTATTGGTGGCAATTATCTCGCCTTTTCCAGTAAATTTTCTAGCTAGTTTTATAGCTCCCTCATTAGCTTCAGCACCACTATTTGTAAAGAAAACACGATCAAAAATAGTTATTTCAGCTAATTTCTTCGCAAGTTTTACTTGTTCTTCAGTATAATAAACATTAGAAACATGAATCAATTTTTCTGCTTGTTTTTGAATAGCTTCAATTACTTTTGGGTGAGACTGGCCTAATACATTTACAGCTATTCCTGCAAAGAAGTCCAAATATTCATTTCCATCTGCATCCCAAAGAGTAGCTCTATTACCATGATTCAAAGCTATTGGTTGGCGCCCATAAGTTTGCATAATATATTTAGAGTCTAAATCGATGATTTCTTTGTTATTCATTCTGTTTCCTCATATTAGTATAGTATCATTAGTATAATAATTAGTATAATAAATTTTATTTATTATAATAAAATTTATTTTAATTATTTTATAATTTTTATTAATATAATTTTTATTAATTTTATATTAATTTTTTATTAGTTTTATATTAATTCTTTATTAGTTTTATATTAGTTTTTAATAAATTAAAATGGTTGAATCCATATTTATTATTTATCTATAATTATTAAGTTATCTATATAGTAAAATATTAATTATTGATAGTATAATTATTAATTTATCTATAATTATTAATTATATCAAAAAATAGTTATACAATAAAAAACATAAAAGTTTTTGATATAATTTAGATATTTTTGTATTAATTAATATTTTATATAATAAAATGATTTTTATATAATAATATAATGATTTTGTATATTAAATATATTTTATATATTGAATAATTATATTATATAATTGAATAATTATATTGTATAATTGAATAATTTTATATAATATATTTTTACATCAAATATTATTGTATTAATTTTATTATATTAAATATTGTATATTAAGTATTTTTATATTTGATATTTCTTATATTTCGAATATTTAACATATCTTAGACATTGATATAAATTTAAATTAAGTTTTAAGTGATATTATGAAAAAAGCTATTATTGAAACTGAAAAAGGTAACATAGAGTTAGAATTATTTGAAAAAGATGCCCCTAATACTGTTGCTAACTTTGAAAAATTAGCTAAAGAAGGATTTTACGACGGTTTAACATTCCATAGAGTTATTGATGATTTTGTAATTCAAGGCGGATGTCCAAAAGGAAATGGGACTGGTGGTCCAGGATATACAATCAAATGTGAAATAAATGATAATAAGCATGGAACTGGTGCTTTATCCATGGCACATGCAGGTAAAGATACTGGAGGAAGCCAGTTTTTTATAACTCACTCACCTCAACCTCATCTTGATGGTGTTCATACTGTTTTTGGAAAAGTTATCTCTGGAATGGATGTTGTTAATTCAGTAAAACAAGGAGATAAAATGTTAAAGGTGACTATTCAAGGTTAAACTTTAAAAAAAATCTTTTTTTCTATTTTTATATTATATCTTATTTTACATTTTATTTCATTCTTTATTTCATTTTTTATTTCATTTTTTATTTCATACCTTATTCCATGTTTTTTTATATTAATATATTTATCTTAGTTTTAATTTAATAATTTAATAATAATCACTTAATCTAAAAATCCAGTTATTAATACAATTTCTTCAAAGAAAAATTTTTCACTAGCAGTAATCTCAACTAAAAATCCTAATTCTTCTAGTTTTAATAATGTTTGTTCTATATTAGAAAGTGAAGACTGAATAAGCTGTACCCTTCCATTCTTATTAAGATGATTTTTCACTTGATTTAAAAAAGGATCGATTATTTTTCTTCCATCTAAGCCACCATCAAATGCATAATTTAAATCATCTTCTAAAACTTCATCATTTTCAGTTGGTAGATATGGAGTATTGAATAAAATAACATCAAATTTTTCATTAAAACCCTCAGACTTAAGAGGTTCAAATAGATCTCCAAAAAGAATATTTATATTATCAATATTATTCAACAAAAAATTTTTTTCAGCAATTTCAATAGCATTAAAATTAATATCAGTAGCTACAACTTCATCAGCAACTTTTGAAGCATACATTGCAACTATTCCAGACCCCGTTCCTATTTCAAGAACTTTTTCGCCAGGATTTATATTCAAATTATCAATTAAAAGAAAGCTATCATCTGATGGTTCATAAACCATGTTTTCTAATTCAATATTAAACTCTCCAATCTTCATAAAATCCATTCCTATTATTTTACAATTTACTCTAAAGTTATCCCCATAATATAGGTTTAATCAAATTAGTTAATTCTAATATTTCTTCAGGAGAGGTTTTTACAACTCTTTTAACTAAAAATGATTCTAATTCAGGACTAGAATCTAATAAATCCCTTAATATTTTTTTATCAGAATAGCCTAAAATATTTCTTGAATCAATTAAAGCATTTCTAATTTTCTTATTTTTATGAGGGAAAAGTGCTCTACATATCAATGAATAATCATTCTCATTAGTCTTATTTGAAAAAAAACTTTCATTTCTTATAGGAGTTAGCTTAACAACAGATGAATTTACTTTTGGTTGTGGAATAAAGGACTGAGGAGATATATTATCTAAAAACTCAATACTTGTTTTAAAATGCAACATTGCAGAAAGTCTTGAATAATTCTTATCACCTACTTTAGCTATCATACGGTTAGCAAACTCTTTTTGATACATTAAAATAGCTAAATCAAAATCAAATTCCAAAAATTTAAAAGTTATTGGAGAAGATATTTGATAAGGCAAATTAGAAACTATTTTATTAGATTTTGAAAAAGTTGATATTTCAACATTTAGTGCATCGTCATTTATTAACTCTATATTACTAATATTTTCCTCTTGTATTCTTTCAAATAAAATTTCAAATATTTTCTTATCCTGTTCAATAGCTACTACTTTTTTAGCTTTTTTAGATAGTTCTATCGTTAATGTTCCAATCCCCGGACCGATTTCTAATATAGTGTCATTTTTTGAAATATTAGCAAAATTAATTATCTTTTTCCTCTTATAATCATCAATTAAATAATTTTGCCCTAAATTTTTATTTAAGCGAATTCCATGCTTTTGAAGTATATTTTTAGTTTCAGTGGCTAAAGAGAAATTATGCTCATTATTTTCATTAGATTTCAAATTATCACTTCAATAAATAGGAATTAGCAAATTAAAGTTAATATATAAGAATTAATAAGTATGAGATTAAAAAATATGAATAATAAATGTAAATCAACATTTAGGAATTAATAAATATGAATTTATTATAAAAAATAGAATGAAAATAAAGAAACCAAAACAAAAATAAAGAAAATTATAAAATAAAAAGATTAATAAATAAAATAGAGATTAATCTATTAATCTCTTCTCCTATGTTTACTTTTACCTTGTCTTTTTCTATTTTTTGAGTCATGCCTTCTTGGAGAATGAGTAAAAACACGATACTTATTTTTACCTCTTTTTGGTTGAGTAGTGTCAAGTTCCATTTTCACTCTTTTAGCAATACTATCAATAGGATCTTTAAGTAAGGGAACTCTCTCTTTTAAATCATTAAAGCTTTTAAAAGGTTCTTCTTCTCTTGCTTCGATAATAGCCCACATATGCTTTTTACCTATACCAGGCAATAGTTCTAATTTATTCAAACGTGTGCTTAAAGGTCCGGCTTCATTAATCCATTTAATATACTTATCTTCATGGTTCATTATTATTTCATTAATAACATAATCAATTTCAATCCTACTTGTTGCAGTCAAATTCTCGAAGTCAAGTTTTCCTTTAACACGACTTATTTTATCTCTTTTTCCTGCGCCGATGTATACATCTTCATGAATCTCTAAGTCAACATTGTCTTTTGGGATTAACTCTAATAAAGTAAAGTTTTCGGTTCCGATAGCCTGAGCAACAGGCTTTTTTTTAAAGGTAGACATATTTTCCTTTACATAACCTAAAGGTAAATAGTCTAATATTACTGCATTATCTTCCATTTAATCACAACATTAAGCACAGATTTTATTTTTATAATTCAATATTCTGCCTTAAGATTATAAGTTTTTATATAAGTTTCTTTATGCAAATTTTTTATACTTAATTTTTATATAATTCTTATTTTTATATAATTCTTAATATACTTCTTATGTAATTATAATTCTTAATGTAATTTTATATGTAAATTGTTTAAATTAAAGAACATTTAAAGTTATAGTTATCTTCATATTGTTTCTATTACATTTAATACTTTTCTATATAATTAAAATTATGATATAATTAAAAACTTTTAAATCATATTAATATTATTTGATTTAATACAATAACTATAAACCATTAAATAAAATTATACTACTAAAATATAATTATTAATTATAAACCACAAAAAATCATTAAATAGTTATTTAATCTATAATTAAAATAATTTCTGATATTAAAAGTTATTAAAGTTATTTTCTAATTAGCTATGAAACTAAATATAATATTATATTTTAATTATAATAGCTAATCATAAAAAATATTATGAAAATAAACTGATTAATAAACCAATTAATAATAGTAAAATAAAAAAAGAATTCTAATAAATATTATATTAAAAACAATGATTAAAAATCAATTTATTATAATTGACTTTGTTAATAATATAATAAATACGAAATATCAATATGAAACCTATAAAAATATTGAAATCAATAAATTTATAATATAGAACAGTTACAATTCAATAGCTCATCATTAAACAATAATAAGCTATTAAATAATAGTTAAAAAATTAGATAAGTTATACAAAATCTATTCATCATCCCTATATTCATCAACAATAGAAAGAATTTTTTCTAATTCTTCTTTTGATATAGGCAATCTTTCTTTAGCAAATAAAAGTCTTAAATCAGACAAATCTTTAGGCATTAAGTCAGCAATACGTACTGCATGCTTTTTTTTAACTATTTCTTCTAATTTTCCTATTAATTCTTCCGTATCTTCTAAAGAAAGCTTATTAAACTTTGTAACATGATCTAAAGTTAAATTCTGTTCATAACTTAATTCATATTTTTCTTGAAATTCTTCAAGTATCTCTTTTACTTTAGCTGCAGGAATTGGCTCATTTTCTAATGCTTTCTTCCCTATCATTAGAATCACTCTTGTGGTTTTAAGTGTTCTGGTCTAACAATCAATTCTTTAGCTTTGTTACCATCATTCAATGCTAAAATATAAGCATTTCCTCTATATCCAATTACTTTAGCTGTCTTACCATGGAATCTTGTGTGTGGTTGACCTCTATGGATACTAGGATCAATAATAATATGTACCAAATCATTATTATTAAATTTCTGAATTTTTCTAGTTATAGGGTTAGATCTTCCAGGTCTTGAAACCTTAGTCATTTTATTTCTTGATCTACTTCTAAATCCTCTTGATCTTTGCATTTAAATAACCTCGTATAATTATAACATGTAAATAGTAATATAGATATGCTATTAAGCAATCAAATATAATAACAATCTAAAAATTACAGAATATCATTGGATATAATTTCAATAAGCATTTTAAAGTTTTATATTAAAATAAAAATTATGAAAAATTATCCTATCTTTGATAATATTAATATATTCTTATTGAAGGTATTAATATATTTTTGCCTTTTTAAAATTTTATATACTTTTAAAATTTTTATATATAAACTAATAACAACTTAAATAATAACTTGAATAGAATTTCAATGAAAATATTAAAATATTAATAAAAAATATAATGAAAAATACTATAAAAAATATTATAAAGAATATTATATAGAATATTATGAAAATTATTAATTGAAAATTATTAATGAAAAAATTAGCGAAAAATAATTAATTTTTATTAAAATATATGAAATAAATAAAAATTATCTTAAACCATTTCACCATTAAAGACTAATTCTGCTTCTCCTTTCATAAATGCTCCTAATTTATCATCTTTTTTATAAACTTCAATTTCCAAGTTTCCACCAGGAAGATGAACCAAAACATTCTTATCTAAAATTCCAAGTTTAAAACCAGATAAAACACAGGAAGTAGCTCCAGTACCACAAGCATAGGTAAATCCTGCTCCTCTTTCCCAAGTAATAACTTTAATTTCATCTTTAGATATTATTTCAACAAAATGGACATTTATCCTATGAGGAAAAGCTTCATGGTTTTCAATAGCTGGACCATAAATATCCAAATTCACACTACTCAAATCAGAAAAATTAGTATTTTCTGTGAATATTACTGCATGAGGATTGCCAACACTAACAGTGGTCATAGCTATCTCTTCATCATTGACAATTAATACTTCATCTAAAAACTCATCCACACTAGCTACCATTGGAATTTCTGAAGTTTTAAAAGTTGATAACCCCATGTTAACTTTAAAAAATTTAGATAAACTTTTATTTTTCTCATCAACAGTAATTTCGACTTTTTTTAATCCACCTAAAGTTTCAACATTGATTTTATCTTTTTTAATAATATCATTATCATAAACATATTTAGAAAAGCATCTGATACCATTGCCACACATTTCAGCTTCACTACCATCTGCATTGAAAATCCTGAATTTTATTTCACCATTATCAGTAGCTGGACAAATAAAGATTACTCCATCAGCACCAATAGAAAAGCCTCTTTTACATACATCAATTGAAAAGCGAGATTTTTCATTTTCTGGGATTACTTCTTCATTAAATTCATTTATAACAACATAATCATTTCCAAGACCATGCATTTTAGAAAACTTTAATCCTGATAAATTCATTTACAACCTCTTTTGAATTATTAAACCCTTTGAATAGTTTAATATATAATAATTAAATTAAACTAATAAATCATTGAACTAATTTTCTAATCTTTTAGGAAACTAATTTTCTAACCTTTTAGGAATAATTTGGTTTTTGAAAAGATCATCGTAAGTTTCTCTTTCCCTTATTATTTCAGACTTTCCATCTTTCACAAGAATTTCAGCTGGTCTTGGTCTTGAATTGTATTGAGAAGCCATTGAAAATGAATATGCTCCTGCATTCATTATAGACAAAAGATCACCTTCTTCGATTATCGGAAGAGGTCTATCTCTTGCAAACAAATCTCCAGACTCACATACATTACCAGCAACATCAACTTTTTCAAGCTTTGTTTCATTTTCAGAAATTTCGTCTGTTTTATTAGCTTTATTAGCTACAACAATATGATGATATGACCCATACATAGCTGGGCGAAGAAGAGTGTTAAATCCAGAATCGACGCCAATAAATTTACGATAACTATTTTTAACAGTGTTAACTCTAGTTAAAAGAACTGATGCATCACCAACAAGATATCTTCCAGGTTCTATATACATAGAAGGTTTGTTTGCTCCATCCATCCCATATTCAGATAATTTTGATTTAAATATCCCAGTTATTTCCTCTGCAAATGGATCAATGTCAAGTAAATTTTCTTCTGGTTCATAAGGTATTCCAAGACCACCACCAAGATCTAAAAATTCAAAACCAATATTTGCTTCTTGAGAAACTTTCCCAGCAATGTCCATTAAGACAGTTGTAGCTAACTTGAAAGGTTCTGGATCTAAAATACCTGAACCAATATGAGTATGCATTCCAACAGGTTCAAAACCCATGCTTTTAGCTAACTTATAAACTTCTACTGCTTCACTTTCTTTAATGCCAAATTTACTCATTTCTCCACCAGTGATACAGTGTTCATGATGTCCTGCACCAACCATAGGATTTACTCTGAAAGAAATCTTATATCCTTCAGGATCAACAATCTCAGCTAATCTTTTTAACTGAGAAACAGAATCTAAATTTATCCTAACCCCAGTTTCATCAATATATCTTAATTCATCGTTAGTAACATTATTCCCTGTGAAAAGAATCCTATCAGGAGAAAAACCAGTTTTTAAAGAGGTAAAAACCTCACCTGGAGAAACTGCATCAATACAGCTACCTTCTTCTTCGAGTATTCTCATTACAGAAAGATTAGTATTAGCTTTACAAGCATAAAGTATTTTAAAATCAGGATAATATTTAGTAAAAGCATTAAAAACTCTTTTATAATTATCTCTTATTCTATCTTCATCAATAACATACAAAGGAGTTCCATATTCCTCTGCAAGTTTAGTAGCATCTGCTCCACCAATATCAACATGACCTTTATCATTAATTTTAAGATTTAAATCCATTTAATTCACCTGATGCAATATAATAAATTATTAAATAAATTATTATTTTAAATATTTATGCTCACATTCTCAAAATTTAGTTAATAGCTATTAATAAATAATATTTTTTTTATATTATATAAGCTTTTTATAGGAATAATATAAGTTTTTTATAAGAATATGAATCTATTATATGAATTTTTCTCAATGGTTAAAAATAGGGCTAAAATTAAAAAAAATATAAAAAAGTAATGATTTAACTATTATAATTAATTAAAAATACTATAATTAATTAAGAAGAGTATTATACTCAATATAATAATTAAAGATAGTTTTTTAATAATAAAAATTTTTAAATAAAGCTTTTTAATATTAGCATTTTAACTTTTTAATATTAACTTTTTAATATTAGCTTTTTAATATTAGCATTTTAACTTTTTAATATTAACTTTTTAATATTATCTATATTCTATTATCTATGTGCTAACATCTTCATTAAAATGTTATTTATATCCCCTCTACTAATAATACCAATAACATGCTTATTTGAATCTAATACTGGGAGTTTTTTAAACTCATTCTGAGATAAAATCTGAATAGCTTTTTCTAAAGTATCATCCTCATCTAAATAATATAATTTTCTTTTAGGTATCAAATTATCAATACTATCAGTTATTTTATCATTTAAAACTTCTTGTTCTGATTCTCCTTCTTCAATTAATATACTATATATAAAATCATGTGCAGAATATTCTTTTGGAGCGAGATATCTTATTATATCCCCATCACTAACCATTTCAATTAGTTTATTTTGATTATTGACAACTGGAACTCCTCCGATATGATGTTTAGAAAATAATTTTAGTAAATCTTTAATTTCAGCATTAGGAGGTATAGAAATAACATCTGAAATCATGAAATCTTTTACTTTAAGAGTTTGATTTGATAAAGTTTGTTTTGAAATAGTTTGATTTGATAGAGTTTGCTTTGGTTTTTTACTTTCAATTTTAGATTTTGGAGAGATGTAGTTCCTATTTAGTACTATAACTATAATAGAACTTATAACAAAACAACTTCCAACAATAAAAGGTATGTTAGGGGCATATAATTCAGCTAAAATCCCAGCTAAAAAAGGAGCAATAGCTCCACCTATCATACGTAAAAAACTAAAAGCAGCAGATGTTGTTGATGCTTCAACAGGTGATGTTGTCATTACAGCATTAGTGAATAAAGAATTACTATTTCCAAACAATAAACCAGAAATAATTATACATCCAGATATAATAAGTAAATCAGATGTAAATATACCCATGACTAAAAGAAGAATTGTAAATAAAATTAACATGGCATATAATGATTTAATTGTTCCAAAAGTCTTTTCAAGTCTAGGCGCTATGAAATAAGAAGAAATACCAAGTAGAATACCCCATCCTAAAAATATAAGTCCTATATTAAAGGGATTTAATCCTAGTATCAATGGACTATAAGCTAATAATGTAAAAAAACCAAAATTATAAAGAGAATTAGCAATTCCCAAAACTGCAATAGATCGATTTTTCATTGCACGAAAAGGTTCTTTTAAAGAAGTGTTTGATTTTGTACCGAGATCTTCTTTTACATTAGGTAATTTAGTGAATAATAATAAAAAAACAATAACCATCATCACCCCAATTCCAATAAATGGATATCTCCATGAAAATTGTCCAAGAATTCCCCCGATTAATGGCCCTGCTGCAACGCCTATTCCAACAGCAGCTTCAAACAAAACAATTGACTTTGTTTTTGAAACTCCTGCAACAGTTACCATAGCAGCAAGCCCCGTAGCAAAGAAAAGAGAGCTTCCTAATGCCCATATACCACGTAGCCCAATAATAGTCCAAATATTAGTTGCAAATCCTGCAATAGCTGCAAAAACACCAATTATAATAATTCCAATGAGTAATGCTTTTTTAAGACCTAGTCTTGTAGATATGGCCCCTGTAATCAGTGCACCTATTGCCATTACAATATTATAACTACTATATAATAAAGTAACTTCACTTGGACTTGCTCCCAATTGAGTCGAGAGTGTTGGTAAAACAGGCCCTATAAGACCCATACCCATTAATGCAGCGATAATTGCAATAAATAACAACCATGCGGATGAAGGTAATCCTTCATTTTTAATTGATTCAGTTGATGACAATCAATACCTCCTTAATTTTTATTATAAATGATATATCAACTATTGATATATCAGCTATTTTTAGATAGTCAATTAAATTAAATAGATTAAATAAATTAAATAAATTAGATAGATCAAATATATTAAATTAAATAGTTTAAATATATTAAATAAATTAATAAATTAAATAGATCAAATATTAAATTAAAAATTATTATATAATTAAATTAAAAATATTAGAAAAAATTCATATCAAATTAAGAAATCATATCAAATTATGGAAAACTATACAAAAGAATCATATACAGAAAAAACTATAGATAGAAAAGATATAGATAAAAAACTATAAATTCGAATCTAATTTTTCCAATAAATAAAATAGTTTTTCAAGTTCATCTTTAGTAAAAATATTTTTAATCTCTTGAGAATTTTCTAGCATTAACTTAGATGTATCTTTATACAAATTCAAACTTTTATCAGTTAAATATATTAAAAACTCTCTTTTATCTTGAAAGGAAATTTTTCTTTCAATAAGTCCTTTATCGGCAAGAATATTCAAACTTCTTGTGATAGCTCCAGTATCTCTATTTGAAGCTTTTGAAAGCATTTTTTGATTACATCCTTCATTTTGATATATAAAATATAACATATACCACTGTTCAAATGTAATATCATAATATTTAAATTTATTTTGAAGTATTCTTCTTAATTTATGGTTTATTTTTATAAATTCAAATAATAAATCACTTTTATCAAAAACATATTCCATATAATGACCTTAACCTAATAGATTAACTTGTTAAATAATTTTAATTGATATATCAATTATTTTTAAATAATAGTATTTAAACTTTTTGAATTTCTAATATTAAAAATAGGAATATTAAAAATATGAATAATTATGATGATTATAGATGATTATAGATGATTATTAATAAATTTACATAATTTATGAATAAAGTTAGATAAATAATAATATATTAAAGAGTAATAGTATATTTTATATATATTTTATATAAAATATAAGACTAACACTTAAAAAGAGTTGATAAAATGAAAAAACCCTATGGACTAGTAATGAGAGGATTATTAAAAAAAGATGGAAAAATTCTACTATTAAAAAGACATCCGAACTCTAAAACAAATCCTAGTCGGTGGGAACTTCCTGGAGGGAAAGTTGAACCAGGAGAAGACTTTGACAAAGCACTCATCCGTGAATTTAATGAAGAAACAAACTTGTCTATTGAGTTAAACGATTTAATAGGAGCAGTTCAAGAAGATTTTCCTCATAAAAAGACTATAGCTGTTGTTATGAATGTTGATATTACTTCTGAAATTCCAGAAGTGAAAATAAGTAATGAACATGTTGATTTTAAATGGGCTGATATTGAAGAAATTAAAGACTTGGAAATATCTGGATGGTTCAAAACTTTAATGAAAGAAAAAAACTACTCTTTATAACTTTAAATTAAAATAAAATTACAACTAAAGAATTCTAATAATTTTTAACAAGCAATAATAATACTAAGTATAATTAGTAATATTAATAATGCTAATAATACTAATAATCATTAATAGTATTATTTAAATTATTTTGAATACTAAATTTTTATAAAAAATTATATGAACATTTAAAAATTTTAAATATAAATATTATTTCATTTGTTTAGATAACTTTAGATGACATATAAACTAAATAAAAAATATATAAAAATCGATATCCCCCTATATTAAACTATTTTAAATAAAATGATGTTATATTAATAAACTTTATAATTTTTAATATAATTCATCTAATTTATTAAATATTAATTTTAATATAATAATTCTTAATTATAACAATGAAAAAATTAAATTTAGTTAATTTTTAAGTTGTGTTAATATTAATATCTGATTTTGCATATAATTTAAATTTTGTATATAATTTAATTTACATCTAATTTGATCTTAAACAAAAAATTTGATTAATTATAAACAGATGGAGATAATATTATGAAAGAATACAGTGATGAAATAATAGAATTTTTAGTATATGTTAAACCTTCAAAATATAGACAGAAGATATTAATATCACTTAAAGATGAAAAATTAAAAATTCCTTCTGAAATAGCTAGAGATGTTGGAGTAATAACAAGCCATATTAGTATCTATTTATCTGGATTAAAAGAAAAGAATCTAATAAAATGTATTAATGAAGAAGCAACTAAAGGAAGACTATATCATATAACAGAAAATGGTAAAAAAGTATTAAAATATATATAATATTGAAAATTGTTAGATTACTTCAATTTATTCATTAATCCAGATTTACGGGCATAATGAAACAGATAAAGTTGAACATATCCTGCATATTCCCCAAAGTGCTCTATTCCAAACTCTCGAATTTTAGAAACAGAAATATCTTTATTATCAAAATAAAGATAAGAAATAATTCTTTTTATCCATATATCAGTGGGAAAAGCTTCTTTAAACCCATAACCATAAAGAAGAATACAATCAGCCACTTTTGGGCCAACACCTGGAAAAGTTAAAACTGTTTCGAATGCTTCTTCATAGTCCATATTAAATATTTCAAGGAGATTTATATCATTCGAGAGAATTTCACTTGTTTTTTTGATGTAAGGAGCCCTATAACCTACACCACATGATTTTAGATTTTTAATACAAAATTCCATATCAATTGATCCATTTAAAGAATCAAATTCTTCTAAATCATTTTCATGAACAAATTGGAGTAATTCAGGATAAGGAAATTCATAGAATATTCCAGATGAAAATTTAACTGGATTTCCCCATTTTTTCCGAATATTAGCTATCGATTTTGTCCAACGAACAATAGAATTATTAGCGGATGCAATTGAGGATACAATAGCTTCAAATGGATTTTTAGCTAAAAATAAACGTAGTCCTCTCGAAAAATCAACGGTTGTTTCAAGTTTAGAATCTTCAGATAAATAATCATAGAACCTATTAAGATCAAAATTTAAATCGAATATTCTATTAATTTCGTTTTTTATATTTTTTTCAGTATTTTTTTGATCAACAGAATCTTTTAAATTTCCAATATCAAGAGGAAGCTCATAATTAATATTTAAAGAGGTTATATCATCTTGATAAGCTTTAATAAGGATTGGCACCTCATTTAAATAAATCAAATCACAATATTTGCCATGCATCTCAATCCAAGGAGGTTGAGATGTTTGACCTGACTTCTGTGTTAGTTCCAAATTTATTAAATTATCAAATTTCATACTAAAACTAAACCCCATATTAATTAAGTAAACTACCTATTAAAAAATAAATTTTTTATCCATATTAAAAGCTAAATACATTATCCATATTTCCAATTAAAGTCAAATATTAATATTTTCAATTAAAGTCAAGCATTAATGTTTTCAACTAAAGTCTAACATTAATATTTTTTTCTTTTAAATATTCCTTAACTTCAGGAATTGGATATTCATTAAAATGGAAAATACTAGCTGCTAAAGCTGCACTAGCATCAGCTATATCAAAAGCTTCAAAAATATGTTCTGGTTTACCAACACCACCTGAAGCTATAACTGGAATATCAACAGAATCATTAATTGCTTTAGTTAGTTCAAGATCATACCCATCCTTAGTTCCATCCCTATCCATAGAAGTTAATAAAATTTCACCAGCACCTCTTTTTTGACATTCTTGAGCCCAATCAATAGCATCAATGCCAGTAAATTCAGTTCCACCATAGATACTAGTGTCAAACCAACAATAACCATTTTTAGTTTCTATGATATTTTTATCATCACTTTCTTTTGGATTATCAACATACCTTCTTTTTGCATCTATTCCAACCACACATGCTTGTGTTCCAACTACCTCAGATGCTTCATTAATAAGGTCAGGATTATGTATAGCTGCAGTATTAGTTGAACATTTATCTGCCCCAGCTTTAAGCATATCAATATAATCATCAACTTTTCTAATTCCCCCACCTATACATATAGGTATGAAGACATTTTCAGTTACATCTTTAACTACATTTCCCATTGTAGCTCTTTTTTCTCTTGAAGCAGTAATATCAAGAAGTACAATTTCATCAGCCCCTTCTTCATAATATTTATTAGCTAATTCAACAGGGTTTCCAGCGTATTTAATTTGTTTAAATTCAACACCTTTAACAACACGCCCCTCTGGAACTTGAAGATCACAATCTAAACAGGGAATTATTCTCTTTGTTAACATTATTATTCTCCTTTTTATTAATGATAGGTTTTTATAATAGCAAAACCTGTAATATTAAAATAAATCTGTAATATTAAAATTTAATATTAAACTATTTATCAATAATAAATATAATACTAAAAATTGTAATACTTGTAATACTAAAATATTTATCAATAATACACATAATACTAAAATCTGTACAATTATTTTTTATTTATCATAGATATTATATTTTATACTTATTAACAATAACTTATTTTAAAAATAATAAAAATAATAAAGATAATAAAAATAATAAAAATAGTAATAACTGTTTCTATATACCATTTAAATTTTCAAACAAAGTTGAAAAAAACTTAAATTAACTTTATATATCTTAAGATATATAATAAAAAATGAGGTGTAAGAAATGGATATAGTAGCAATATTATGGCAATTAGGTGTTTTATCTGCAATTTTAGTTTTTGGATTAAAGATAGGTCTTGCTTCTGGCTTAGCTAATCTTTCAAAGAAAGCATTAGCAACAATAGTAATAAGTTATGGAATAGGAGTTTTAATAATCACTTTAATCGCATCATATTATTCATCTCAAATAACAGAGATAATGTACACTTATAACAGTGGATTTTTCCTAATAATGGCAGCTATTATGATTATTTCAGGTGTATTAACTATAAGAGAATGGAAAATACACGAAAAAAACACGTCTAAAACAGCTGCAATTGCAATTATTGCACCATGTCCTTGTTGTTTCTTATCAATAGTAGTGAGTATATTAGTAGTAGCTCCAACAATAGGCCTAACACCTTTTAACCTAAGCCAATACGCAGCATTAGCTTTAATGATAGTCATAATTACTGCATACTTTGGAGCAAACATATTCAATAAGATAGTTAAAAAACCATATCCAGTTGTACTTGGAAATTTCATGTTCTTTTTAGGATTATATTTCCTCATTTCTTCATTAATACTCCCAAACATAAGCAGTGTATTAGCAAATCCTATGGGAAAAATTTCAATCGAATCAACAGGCTCACTAATCATAGCATTCCTACTATTCATAGGATTACTAATAGCAGGAAGAATTATAAACAAAAAAATAAGCAATCTCAATAATTAAATTTTATAATAAATTTATAATTAAATCTTATAATTAAATTTTATGATTAAATTTTATGATTAATTTTAGATTAAATTAATTAAAATATTATAAAATTAAATAATTTTTCAATAAATAAAACTTTCAAATAATTAAATAAAAGAATGGTGATTTTAAGATGGTTACAAGTATTCCGGGTAGTGATATTTTAACTTCTGGTTTGAATGTTATTTCTCAAAGTTTATTAATACCAGTGATAGTAATATTGCTGATTTTTGTAGTATATGCAGTAATAACCCTTGGTGGTTTAATTTCAGAATACACAAGCAGAAAAAAAATACCTGCAAACACAATAAAAAATTTGATATATGAAATATCGGATTCTGAAAACCCTGAAGAAGTTAAAAAAGTTATAAACGATTCAATAATCCCCAAAAGTCAAAAAAAGATTCTAACAGAACTAGCATCATCTGAAAATTTAAAAAATAAATCAAGACTTGCACTTGCAAATAAATATATTGAAAGTGAAGAAAACCATATCGACAAAATAGTTGAAAAAACAGACATAGTAACAAGAATTGGCCCTACATTAGGATTAATGGGAACATTAATACCAATGGGACCAGGACTAGCAGCACTAGGAAGCGGAGATGTAACAGCACTATCACAAGCAATAATAGTAGCATTCGACACAACCGTAGTTGGGATCGGGGCCGGAGCAGTAGCATACCTAGTATCCAAAATCCGCAGAAGATGGTACGATGACTACCTATCCAACCTAGACGCACTATCAGACGCTATCCTTGAATACATGGAAACTTAAAAAAATAAGGAAAAAAGGAAGAAAAAATAGGAAAAGAAGAAAGAATAGGGAAAAATATGAGAAAATAAAAAAATAAGCAAGAGAGGATGAAAAGGAGATAAATCATCATGGCAAGAAGAGATAGGAAAAACAGAAGATCCTCAAGAGTAGAAGAAGACCCTATGGCTGGAACAACCAACTTAGTAGATGCAATGCTTGTAATATCAGTAGGTTTACTGGTATTTTTAGTAATGTCATGGAATATGCAAAGTGTAGTATTCAGTGACATGACAGCAGAAGAAAAGCAAGAAACAATGAAAGAAATGCAAAAAGTATCGCAAGTTAACCAAGGAGAAGAACTAAACGACACACCCAACACAACCGAAAGCTCAGGACAAGGATACGTAGAAATGGGAAAAGTATACAAAGACCCATCAACGGGAAAACTCATAATGGTAGAAGGATAAACTCCTCCCTTCCCAAACAATAAAAAAACAACCAATAACAAAAAAAAACAACTAACAAAAAACCAATATAACAACCAACAAAGACTATTTTGAATAATATAACATATATCATTTGGAATAAAAGATATTTAAGGTAACTATGAATCTAAATACAATACATCCTGGAGTAATATCAGTTTATTATATTATACTCATATTATTTTCACTTTTATTTAATAATATTTATTATTTAATGAGTTTATTGATATTTATAATTCTATTAATTTATCTACAGAGAGGAGAAAAAGAAATAGTTACCACATTAAAATATTTTATCCCAATGTCTTTAATAATTATTATTTTAAACCCATTATTTTCACATGTAGGAACCACAAAAATTTACTTATTCAATAATTTATTCAATAATGCATTTAATGGCTATTTTATTACTCTTGAATCTTTAGTTTATGGATTTTTAATGGCATTTTCATTGTTAATAATATTATTGCTTTTTTTATCTTTTAATAAATATGTTGATTATCAAAAAATCCTTTATTTAATATCCAATCATTTTCCTACTGTATCAATGATTGGAGTGATGGCTATGAGATTTATACCATTATTAAACTATAGATTAGGAGAAGTTAATAAAATATTTAAATTCAATCATGATAATTCAAATGAAAAAAGAATAGATAAAGTTAGAAAAATGGGATCTATGTTAGCCATTGTAATATCATGGTCTTTAGAAGAATCTATGTTAACTGCAAAGTCTATGAAAGCTAGAGGATATGGAATTACTGAAAGAACAAGCTATTTAAAATATAATATTCATAAAATTGATATTATTATAATTTTAATAATAGCTATAACTTCAATATTATCATTAATAGGATTATACTATGGCTTTGGAAATATTGAGATTTACCCTACTTTAGATACATCGTTTTTTAAATTTCCATTGAACATGTATTATATAATATTTTTATTTTTACTTTCACCTTTAATATTTTTAGAATTGATGGAAAGGATATTATGGAAATATCATGGAAAAAATTATGGCAATGGAGGAAAATATGGAACTAATAAGATTCAATGATTTCAGTTTTGAATATTCTGATAATGAAAAAATTTTTTCTAAGCTAAATCTTACAGTGAATAGAGGAGATTTTGTACTATTCTGTGGACCATCTGGTTGTGGAAAAACAACATTGCTAATGAACTTAAAAAATGAAATTAAACCTATTGGAAATGAAGAAGGAATAATTTACTATGATGGAGAAAATATAAGACAACTTAGTAAAGAAAAATCTGCAAGAGAGATAGGTTTTTTATTTCAAAATCCTGAAAATCAATTTGTTTGTGATACAGTAATTCAAGAAATTAGCTTTTCTTTAGAAAATATGGGGACTCCTACAGAAGAAATCAGAACAAGAATAGCTGAAATATCAACATTTTTTTCTCTAGATAAGCTACTTTATAAAAAAGTAGATGAACTATCTGGTGGGCAAAAACAGCTAGTTAATTTATGCTCACTTTTAGTTTTAAAACCCAAAGTATTACTTTTAGATGAACCCACTTCTCAACTAGATCCTATTGCATCATATGATTTTCTATCAATACTTCGAAGATTAAATGAAGAATTTTCAATAACAATACTAATGACAGAACATAGAATAAATAATGTATTCCCATTTATTGACAAAGCTGTTTTTATAGATGAAGGATTAATTGCATATAATAACCATCCAAGAGAAATATGTTTAGAAACATGCACCAATCCAATATTTTCTAATTATCTGCCTTCAACTGCATTAATTCATTTTTTATTTAAAGAATATTATTCATTTTCTCAAGATAGAATAGTTCCACTTAGTATAAGAGAAGGGTTAAATGATATGTATGAAATGAATCAGGAATTACTGAATAATTCAAAAAACACCTTTTATGATGAATATAAACTATTAAATGAAAAAATATTAAATGAAACAAAATCAGGGGCAAAAATAGATAAAAATAAAACTATTTTTAAGTGTGAAAATCTTTGGTTTGGATATAATAAAAATCATGTTATAATAAAAGAAGTATCATTTGAAATTAAAGAAGGAGAATTTATTAGTATTTTAGGGGGAAATGGTACTGGAAAGAGTACTTTATTACAATTATTAGTTAAAATCCTCAAACCAATCAAAGGAAAAGTGAAACATGATAAAAAAATCAAGTTAGGATATGTTCATCAAAATCCAATGATACATTTTAGATTTGAAACTGTTGAAGAAGAATTAAATACAGAAAATTCAGAGATTATTTCAGAGAATAAAGAAAATATTATGGATAAAAAAGAAAAAAAAGATCTAATAAAGTTTTTTGAAATAGAAAACTTACTGAAAAAACATCCTTATGACTGTAGTGGTGGTGAACAGCAGAAAATAGCTATTGTGAAATCATTATTAAGAAAACCAGATGTATTATTCTTAGATGAACCTACTAAAGGTCTTGATCCCATATTCAAAAAAAATCTTGGTGATAAGTTCCAAAAACTTCAAAAAAATGGATTATCCATAGTGATGGTTACACATGATATTGATTTTGCAGCTGATTATTCTAGTAGAAGTTTTTTAATTTTTGATGGGAAAATTCAAGTTGATACAACCCCTAAAGATATGTTTTGTAATAATAATTTTTATACAACATTTGTAAACAGAATGGTGAAAAATTATATACCTAAATGTGTAACTTTAAAAGATTTAAAGAATATATGGAAGGTTTAAAATATTTAAAATAAAAATTAATACAAAAAATAAGAACTAATAGAAAAAATAAGAGTTAATAGAAAGAACAAATCTTAATACAAAAATAAGAATTAATAGAAAAATGAGACTTAATACGAAAATAAAGGTAATACAAGAAATAAGATTTAATAAAAAATAAGAATTATGCAAAAACGAGTGTGAAATAATGGAAATCATGTCTTTAACTTACTGGATAATATTTTTCATATTAATTGTTGGAATATTCATTGTGTTTTTCAAGATGTTTGAAAAATCCAAGCCGACTGTAGAAAATATTGTTATTATAGCTATTTTAATAGCTATAGCTGCATTGGGAACTCTTCCAACAGCAGCAATTCCTGGTGTTCAGGCTGCATCATTTATTATTATAATGACAGGTATTGTTTTTGGGAAAAAAACAGGATTCGTGACTGGTGCTTTAACACCTATAGTAACAGGACTATTTTTAGGATTAGGATTTTGGACTGTTTTACAAATGGTTGGCTGGGGGCTTATGGGTTTTAATGCAGGAATCTTAAGCAAAAAATTAAAAAATAATACACCTTCAAGAGCAGTCTTTGGTTTAGGCTGGGGAATCCTTTATGGATGGATAACTAACATAGGAATGCTGCCTTTCTTAGGAACTATTTCATTAGGGTCTGTACTAGGAGTATATGCAGCAAGTTTTACATTTGATCTAATTCATGGTATAGTAAATGCTATTTTATTGATATTATTATTTGGAACATTCGAAAGAATATTCCTAAGAGCAAAAGAAAAATACTTTTTAGACAATACAATAGCTTAAAAAATGAAAACTTAATAATCTGAAATAGATAAAATAGTTAAATAGATAAAAAATAGTTAAAATAGCTAAATAGATAATAGTTAAAATAATTAAATAGTTAATAGTTAAAATAGTTAAATAACTAAGATGTATATTATGTCTAAATAATAAATTATTATTTAATTAAATAAAGGTAGTCCAAATGAAAATAGGAGTTTCATCATCATCAATTTATGAAAAAAGCCTTCAAAAAAGTTTAGAATATGCTGAAAAATTAGGTATCAAGTATGTTGAAATAATGAACGAATATCCGAATGATTCAGTCGATGCTGATATGATGAACTCTTATGATATTAAATATAGTATACATTCACCAATTACAGATTTAAATATAGCTTCCTTAAATAAATCTATTCAAAAAGCTTCAATAAACGAGATAAAAAAATCTATAGATTTAGCTAACAAGTTAGATAGTGACATTGTTGTAATACACCCCTCTGGAATGACAATTTTAGGTTACCCCTGTGAAGATAAAATATTGTCTACATGCAAAGAATCATTAGAGATATGTGGAAAATATGGAGAAGATAATGGAGTTATGGCCACTGTAGAAAATATGCCCCATAGTGATTGGCTAATCCATCAAGACATTTTAAAATTAAATGAATTGCTATTAGAGATCAATATGTATATGACCTTAGATATAGGCCATGCTTCTACAATGGGATATAAAGAAAAAGATTTATATTTCGATTCAGTTAAACACTTACACTTATCTGACAATTTTCTTGATAAAGATCTGCATTTAGGATTAGGAAAAGGAAAGATAGATTTTAAAAGTATAATTAAAATATTTAAAAAAAATAATTATAAAGGAAAATACATACTGGAAATTAATGATAAATCTCCAATAATTGATAGTATAAATTACTAAAAAGATTATAATCTTTTATAAATTATAATCTTCTAAAATTAAATATTTTATAAACTAATGATAATCTACAAAATTATGATATTTTATAAAATTATAATATTATAAAATTAAAGTAATTTATCAAATGTTAAAATAATTATTAAATATGATTTTAATTATATAGTATATAATAAGTATTAAATATAATTTAAAAATTATATAGTATAATTTAATACTTACATAGTATATATTATATAGTATATTTTTTATATAGTATATTTTAAATCTATTAATTATATTTATGTTTTAAATTTTTTTAAATTATTATTATAACTAAATTCTTTAAAATTCTTATTATAATTAACTATTGCATTTTTTAAGTATTTTTTATGATAGGAATACTTAAAAAACTTAATATTCACAATAGTATATTTTCCAGGTTTTAAAGCTTTAACTATTGCAACACGCTGTTTAATTTTTTTTCCAACTTTATAGAAAACTTTAATCTTAGTTTTTTTAGAAGAAACAGATCCTTGATTTTTAATAAGTATTTTATAAGAATTTCCATATCTTTTAATTTTTGAAATAGCTAAATCAGCAATATTTTTTACAGTTTGAGTTTTATATATTTTTGAAGATAGATAAGTTTTATCTCCCTCATAAAACAATTTAAGATTATATTTTCCAGATTTAAGACCAGAAATCTTAAAAACAACCATTCCTTTAGAATTAGTAAGCTTAGTATATGTTTTCTTATTTATTACTAATTTGATTTTTTTATTAGCTATAGCTTTACCATTTGAATTTTTAAGGGTAGCAGATATAAGAGTTTTCTTGCCTTTGATTATTGTAGGAGATTTAACAGTTAAAATAGTTTTTATTTTATTATTTAAAGAATTTGAATATGTAAAATTCAATACTCCTACTCTAGAATTATAATAATCACTTCCAGCAAAATTATAATGTAAAGTATACTTTGAATTACTATTTAACTTTAATTCAGATAATTTTATTTCAGCTTTTCCCTGGTTATTAGTTTTAATATTAAAATTTTTATTATATCCATTTCCAATTAATCTAATACTAATAATTTTATTAATCAAAGGAGTTCCATCAATATCAGTTAAATAAATGATTACAGTGTTGTTTTTTAATGTGATGCTAATTTTAGTTGTTATTTTAATAGTAGGTTTTGAGACAATTAAAGTACTAGCAGTACTAGTATTATAATACCATTCATTCTCAATAAAATTTACCAAAACCATATAATTACCTTCAGCTAAATCAAGTGGAAGAGTGATAAAACCTTCATTATCAGTGGTTAAATTATAGACTTCCAAAAATCCATCTTTCTGAATTTTAATAATTAGTGATTCACCAGATAATGCCCTTCCATACATATCAGTCAATAAAGCATAATATTTATTATTAGTACTATTATTAGTAACATTAAATTTGACTAATGGATCAACAATCAGCCTAACAGCTATTTTTTCAACAACTAAAGTTCCACTGATGTTGGTTCCAATATATAAATCATCTCCTTTATAGACAACATTAACTTTATAAGTACCTGGAAGTAAGTTTACAATAAGTCCTGCAGTACCATTACTATCAGTTTTAACTGCAAATGTTTGATTTTTATTTCCTTGAGTTAAAGTTATATATACAGTTTCATTTTTAGCTACATTACCATTATTATCCAATAATTTCACAAAATAAACATCACCTCTCCCATATAATATAGTGACATTTAAAGTTAATTTAGTTCCAATAGATAAAATAGTAAATGATCCTTGATTTTCACTACTATTAAACCATTCATCACCATTAAATGAAACCTTAACATCATAAGATCCTTTAGGTAAATTAGCTATAATTTTTGCAACACCTTGACTATCAGTAGTAGAATAATAATTGTAAGTTTTACTACCAGATTTTATATTAAAATAGATTTTTTGACCAACAACAGCACGACCATAAATATCTTCCAAAGAAATTTGCAAAACATTATTTTTACCATAAAACAACTGATCTTTTAAAATAAATATCTTAGTAGAAGAAGGTAAAATTGTCAACAGTGCACTAGAATTACAAGCAAAGAAATACCCATCACCTTCATAGAAAGCAGAAACATTATAAATACCAATACTATTATTAAGAATAATACTAGCTCTACCATTCCCATCAGTTATTAAGTAATAATCCTCAACAGTACCATTCTTATATTTTATTTTCAAAATAACAGTCTGATTAGAAATATCATAACCATTAATATTTCTCAAAATCACAGTATAACGATTATTTTTACCATAAAAAGTAGTATCATTCATTTCAATAATAGTATTCTTATTATGAACTGTTAAATCAACAGTCTGACCATCAACTGTAACATTAACAATATAATCACTATCAGAACCAGAAAGAACACTTGCATAAGCATGATTATTAGTCAAATTAGTAGTTTTTGGAGAAATAGGTACCATACTAGAGTTGAAAACCGCAACACGATCTGGAATAGTACCATTTAAATCATGAATATTACCAACGGCATCAGTAACTTTATCTAGACTAGCTATTAAAGTAGAACCATTAACATTAAGAGTCAATATAACCCATGTATCTAAATGAACATCTCCCAAAAATCTATAGACTTTGCCATCAGTAGGACCACCATTCCAACCCCACCAATTGTTATTTAAGTAAGCAACACCATTAAAATTAAAAATATCAGAACCAAAAATAGTAGCAGTATTATTTAAAAAAACACTATTTGAAACATTTAAAATTCCCCTATTAAATATAGCACCACCATAACCAGCACTATTACCAATAAATACACAATAAACAATCGATAAATTACCACTACTTGATATAATACCATTCCTATCATGATCATCTGTAAGAGAATTAAAAGCATTTCTATTATTAATAAAAGAACAATTATAGATAAATCTAGCATTTGCACAAGAAATATTATTATTTACAAAAATAGAATTAAGAATGTTAGATGCACCTACAATTGAACCACTCCAATAATTAACAGAATTATCTGCAACATAACCATTATCAAAAATACTTGCACCAGAAACAGCACCAAAACTATTACTTACAAATCTAGAATTATTCACAATAGAATAATTAGAATTAATAACTGCCCCAGTAGCATTATTATTTACAAAAGTACAATTATCAATTAAAACCTTATCTGCAACTAAATAAAGAATTCTAGCAGAATTTTCATTGTTGGTAACAGCACCAGACATTCCACTAAAATAAGAATTAAGAATAGTAATGGTACATGGTACATAACCATAAGAATACCTATCATAAGAAGAAGACTTTATTACATAATGTCTCAAATCATAAAAATTAGAATTATTAATAAACAAATAAGAACCAGAAAATAAAATATTACCCCAATAAGAATTACCAGAAGCATTCCTAAAAGTACAATTATTAATAGTCAAATTACCAGAACAATTAATGAAAAGAACAGAATATGTGAGATTATAGGTTGAAAAAGTAATATTATTAAGATTTAAAGTTCCATAATCAGCAACAATAAAAATACTATTACTAGTATGACGATAGATAGTAACAGGACCATTATAAGAAGAAAAAGTTAAATTCTTCCAAATAAACAAATTTGAATTAAAAGCATTATAATAATCACCAGAAGCAATATAAATAGTATTACCATTTAAAGCAACACTAACCGCCTTGGCAAGAGTTTTAAAAGGACTTTCACGAGACCCATTATTAGAATCATCCCCATCATTTGAAACATACCAAGTATGGTTAGTATAACCTTTACCAACAGCTAACTTCAAACGTTGATTATCAACAACCACATAAACAAGAGTATCCTCACTATTATTCAAATAATAAGTAGTGAAAATATTTTTAGAAATCAAACCAGAATCATTAGTAAAATAACCATTATCAGTTTGTAAATAAAGAGAACGGGAAGGAATATTAATCCCTTCAGGTAAATCCCAAACATTAACACCATCAGTATACTTAAAAATCAGTTTAAGAGTAACATTAGTATTCTTACTAGGAATAGACCCTCCATAATCAGAAACAAAAACTGCTATAATCCAATATTTTTGACTATTATAATAATTATTATTTCCAGAATATACAATAGGACCTTTATTAGATAACCACCAATTATACTCAGCACTAATATTACTATTATTCATATAATGATAAATAGAACCACTACTAATAACAGAATAAGTTATATTAACAGTAGAATTTGTAGGACTAACAGATAAAGTAGAACCATTAACAAACAAATTAGAATCTGTAATACCCACATTAGCACATGAAGAATTTAAAATTTTTATTGTGTGATTTGAAGCAGAAATATCAGAATTAATATTAGAAGAATTCATAAAAATATTATTATCCCTATTCTCCCAATTAACTCCTGCAATACTATTAGAAGTAAAATTAGATGATAAAATAGTTAAATTTCCATCATTGAAAATAGCAGATCCTGATTGAGCAATATTCCCAATAAACACAGAATCAATAACCTTAGCTATATTAAAGTTGGTTATTCCCCCACCATAATTTGTACCATTATTATTTTTAAAAGTAGAACCAATAACCTCTAATTTCCCATTGTTTAAGATTGCTCCACCTCTTAATCCAGTATTAAAATCAAAAATACAATTCTTTATGGTTAATTCTCCATTATTGAAAATAGCTCCTGCAATAAAATCTTCGCCAGAATTATTACCCTGATAAAAAGTGATATTAATCAATGTTAGTTTACCATTAGGAGTAATATCAAAAAAGTCATACTTTCTCTCACCATTAAATATAATCTTTCCATTACCACCAGTAATACCAGAAATAGTGATAGTTTTATCAATGATCATCTTTGTGTTATTTTCTCCAAAATATTCACCAGGCATTATATAAATATTAGAATTATTAGAAGCACTATTAATAGCTTTCTTCAAACTTTTATAAGGATTATCCTCACTACCATCTCCACTAACATCATTTCCTGATAAATTAACATAAATATCATTAGAATTAAGAATATTATCAAGAGTATTAGTACTATTAACACTATGCTCTAAATTATTATAATCTAAATTATCCCCATTAATATAATCATCAGAAGCACTAACTATATTCATAGAAAAAAATACAACAATAATGAACATTAACAGTAATAAAAAACTTTTTCTCATAATATCTAATCTCTTAAATATAATCTTTTAAAATGTAATCTTTATAATCTCTTATATAACCAAAATTTATCCAACAAACAAAAGTTTAAAGCCTACTTCTTTTATTATACTTATGTCCAACAATAACTAAAACAATGAACCCAATAACAGCTAATATTATATAAACAAAGTCAACTGGTTTCATATTATTAATAGTATCTTCTAAAATTTCATGAGAATTTTTAATAGATTGTTCACCAGATCCACCTTGACCTCCAGCTGAACCTCCACCAGATTTACCACCAGGATTAGAGCTAGAAGAGCTAGAAGGATTCATAATGCTTCCAACACCAGGTAAAATATTATTATTTGTTGAATTAGACCCTTTACCATTTCCATTATTAGAATCAACACCTGTCCCAGAACCAGTTCCATCCCCATCACCGATTCCATTACCTGAACCACTACCTAATCCAGAACCAGAACCAGACCCTATTCCAGAACCTGTGCCTGTTCCCCATCCATTACCTGAACCACTACCACCAGGTCTAAGTCCAGAACCAGTACCAGGTCCAATATGATTACCTGAACCAGAACCAGAACCTCCAGAAGAATTAGAGTCACTAGAACCTCCACCAACTATAAGTTCCCATCCAGAATCTTCAAATAACCAATCTTTAAATTTATTAGCACGATTCCAAACATCATCACTTGGACCAAAATTAGAACCCCACCAATTATTATCAAAATCAAGGAAACCGTTATTACCCCCATAAATAACGGAATTAACTGGAGCAAAATTATCTAAAATATTAGAATCTTTAATATTAACATTAGCATAATTAAAGTAAAAGGCACCACCATAATGCATAGCGAAATTAGACTCAATAGTTGAATTAAAAATATTTAACTGATTTAAAACATGCCCATAACTAGAATCGCCATTATAATAAACAGCACCACCATAGCCAGCACTATTATTAGAAATAATAGAATAAGTTATTGTAATATTACCATTAATAGCTAATGCACCACCATAAGATTCTGCGGTATTATTTGTAAAGTTAGATCTTTCAATTGAACCATTATTTACAGAAAAATTAATAGCTCCACCTGTAGTTTTAGCTTCATTTTTATGGAATACTGAATTATAAACCAATAAATAACGAGCATTTCCATAAAGAGCTCCACCATAACCACCAGAATATACACTAGTAGTTACATTATTAAATTTAAAGCTAGAATTTAGAATGTATAAATAACTATCATTAAATTCTCTCCAAATATAAACAGAATTAGCTATAACACCACCATTGTTAGCTAAATTATATTCATAAGTAGAATTTATAGAATATAAAGTTCCAAAATTATAAATAACTCCTCCATGACCAGGGGCTAATCGGGTCTCATTATCATTATAAAGATAAGAATTACCATCTGTTCTAGCAGTATTTGAAGCAAAATAAGAGTTACTGATTATTGATGTACAATTATGATAGCTATAAATAACACCACCACTACAAGCAGAATTATTAATAAATTTAGAGTTAGCTATACTCATATTTCCAAAATTACTAATTACCCCACCAAGATAAGCAGAATTATTATAAAAATTACAATTATCAATTAAAAGGCGACCTTTATTAAAAATTACTCCACCCTGGTCTATGGCAGTATTATTATAAAAATTACAATTCATTAAATGTGCATAACCATTGTTAGAAATAATAGATCCATTATTACTAGAAGCATTTAAAAAATTAATTCCAACAATAGTCAAATACCCCATATTACTTATAATAAATATTTTTCCTTTTTTACCATTTAAAGTGACATTTCCATTGTTTTTAATAGTTATTGTCTTGTTTACAAAAATATCATTCTCATAATAAGTTCCACTTAGAAGATATATGATTGCTCGATTATATGATTGAGAAATAGCATGAGAAATTGTCTTAAATGGATTATCTATACTGCCATCACCAGTAACATCACTACCATTAGTTGAAACATAAACATAATGAGGAGTATTATTTTCACTTAAAACATTTGATCCATAAATAGCATCATTAGCTATAAAAAGACCATTGTTACTTACAAGATAATTACCAGAAACTATGAGATAAATAATACCAGTAGAACCAGAACCATTAGAGCTATCAGAACCAGAACTATCAGAATCACCAGAAACTACATTATTATCATCAACATAAACTGCATAATCTCCACCCTTTAAATAATTTGAAGTAATATTATTTTCACGAATCAGATTATTATGAGAATTAGAATAATAAACACCAGCTTGAGCTACATTAACCCAACTTTCAAAACTACCATTAGACCCATTATTAGTATTACTATTAGGATCATTAATATTATTATTAGCTCCAGAACCATTCACAACAATATCATTATATTCAATCTTATCTCCAGAAGTATTATAACCTATATAAGCAAAAGACCTGTTTCCATCTGCCAAAAGACTATTGTTTGCAATATATGTATTATAAGATTGATATGACTTAATTAAGAAAATATTGTATCCTAAACCATAAAATGTATTATTAATAATTTTTGTATTATTAGACCAAACAGTAGTAGGATAAGGTGCAAAAGAACCATTAGAAACTATTTCAACAGCATAAACACAATTTTTAGCATATAAATAAATATCATTGTTAAAAATCTTTGTATCAGTTGCCATAGAAACATAAATACCCATAGCAACATTCTCAGAATTAATAAACAATAGATTACTATCAATAAGATTAGAGTAAGGGCTTCTACCAAAACGGTTCTCATAAAAATTAGAAACACTAATACCAGTCAATGAATTTTTACCTTTCAATGTAATAGCATTATTAATTATCCGATTATCATAACTATTATGAGCAATGATAATACCTGTGAGATTTTTTTCAAGAACATTGTTAATAAATATACTATTAGAATGAATAGTGATATTATAAACATCAGATAAAATAATCGCAGAATTATCAGTAAGATTAAATAATAATCCAGTTACATTAGAACCTGCAGAACCGGATTTAAAAATAAATGTAGCATCAATAGTATTAACCTTATAAAAACTAATATTTAGTGGAATATTGAAAATCAAATTATAATGCTTGGAACTTAAATTATTGAATAATAAAGTATCATTAGCTTGGACTGAATTAGCTTTTATAAATTCGCCATTACTAGTAAAATAATTAATAACATTAACATCATCAATGACAAAATAATTTTGAGAAAAAATATTATTTAGATCAATTTTAGTATTATTAGTACAATTAGTATTATTAATATTACTATCGCCAGTATTAGTATTATTAATAATTATTTGATATCTTGCATTAGTATAAATTATATTATTCTTAACAAAAGTATTGTTAGAATTAGAAGTAAGGAAAATAGCACTATTACCACTACCTAACACATCATAATTAACACCAATTCCACTTAAATCTCCACCAGTAGTTCTAATCTCATTATCGATAATAGAAACATTATCAGAATTATACAAAGCTACACCATAAACTCCACTACCAAAACCTTCAAGAAGATTATTAATAATAGTAATATTTGAACTAATATGTAATTCAATTAAATAAGCCATCTTCTTAACATTAACAACAATAATATTATTTTTAATGGTTATGTTATTCACATTTCCCTTCATATAAGCAGTAGCTACACCATAACCAAAACCATTACCCCATAAATTTATCAAATTATTAGAAATTTCACTATTACTCATTGAATCAGTATAAACACCCTCAACTAAATTATCTCCAACAAGAATAATACTGTTTTGAGTTATATTAATGTATTTTGAAAATACATAAGTAGAATCAGTAACTGAAATACCATAAACAAAGCCTTTTTTACTTGAAATATAAATATTATTAGCTTCAACAAGAATATTCTCAGATTGACCAATCTTAATTCCAATAACAGATCCAGTATAATTATTATCAGAAATTATAGTAATATTATTATTTTTTAAAATAATAGACTCAACATAATTTTCTAAAATAATAGCTGCAACATTAGTATTATAAAAATTTAAATCACGAATAACAGAACCAGCACCTTCAGAAGTCACAATAATAGTAACATTTGTTAAAAGGTTAGCTAAACCATTACTTAAAAGAGTCATCTTATAATCAACATAAATCTTCTTATTTGTTAAATGAGTTAAAATCAAAACTAAAGATTCATCAAGAATACCTAACTTAAAGTAACCATCTTTATCAAAATAATTATAAAAATTACTATCTCTAATAACAATACCTGTTGAATCCTCAATAATATCATTAACCTCATTATCAGACATATTGTCCCCATAAGAATCAGTAGTATCTTTAAAAATACCAACAGATGCATTAGTACTGATTTTATTACCAACTATAGTAGTATTATAAATTGTTCCCTGTAAAAAAATACCATAATCATTACTAATAATAGTATTATTAATAATACTAGTAAAATAAAACTTGATGTTATTTGTTTTAAAATAAATACCATAAGACCCAGACCTTATAGAATTACCTAAAATTAATGCATTAGAAGTACCTAAACTAATTCCTGGATCAACTTTAGTATTGATAATATTATTCAAAATCTGAGCATAATTTCCCCTAATATTAATTCCAACACCAAAGTTATAAAGATTAATAATATTATTTTTAACAAAAACATTATCTCCAGAAACAATAATTCCATTATAACAACCATTAGTAATAGTTACTTTATTATTAACTACAGTAATATTCTCATTATAACCATCACCACCAACATATATTCCACCACCATAAGAATCAGTAGCTATAACAGTATTATTTTCTAAAAGTAAATTAGAAGAAGTAACGATTATTGCATAAACACTCATATTAATTAAAGTATTACCAACAACAGTTGAATTTATACCATACAAACTTATTCCATAAAATTGATTAACCAAAGTATTGTTAATTATCTGAGTGTTTTGATGCTGAGCATATACCAATTGCATTCCAATAGTAGTATCACTTGCATAAATTGCATACAAGTAATTGTTAGTAATAGAGTTATTATAACAATCAGCAGGACCACCATAATCGGCATGACCATAAGGATTATAATAAATTATATTTGCAGCAGTAGTCTGCAAATAATTATAAGAAATATTATTATTATGGGACTGGCCCATAGGCATACAAGTACTCCAAGTACTAATCAGCCTATTATAAATAATAGTATTATTAGAAGACCAACCCATAGGCATAGCAAAAACTTTTAAAGCATCGGCAACTTGAACAGAATTATTAACAATGAGGTTATTATTAGTATTAGTCAACCAAATACCATGTAAACGAACAACATAAACACCTTGATACACAATATCAGTCTTATCATTAAATATCTTAAGATTACTAATAGTAGAACCATCACTACCTGCAACCAAATGAATAACACCATTAGTTATTTGAACATCAGCGCCAGTACTAGTTAAAGTCAAAGGAATATCAATAATAAAAGCTTTATTAGAAACATTTCCGATTTTAATAGTATCTCCAGGACTAATACCAGAATTAGAAAGTAATTTACCAGTAAACAAACTAAAATATTGAGAATAATTATCATCAGTAATTATAAACACTTTTGAAGCAAAAGTACTTACACCAGATTTTTCAACCTTAGCTGATGATTTAGTAGCTGTAGAATTATTATTATAATTATTATAACTATTATTAGAATTAATATTATTAGAATTAGAATTACCAATAGAAGAATCAGAAGGAGAATCAGAATTAATAGAATCAGTATCAGTAATTTGAACATCGTTAACAGCATAATTATTAAATCCATTATCAATTTCAGAATGGCTATCAGTACTATCTAAAGATTCTCCATAAATCGGACTAATCAAAAATAAAACAGAGAAAATTAAGACCAAAATGAATTTTTTACTGATTATTATACTAAAAACCTCCTTTATTGATGACTCTACTAATACAACTAAGAAAATAAAACAAATTATTTTATAAATTTTACTTGATTAAATTTAAAGTTTAATTGATAATATATTAATAAACATAATATATAAAGATTACCAAAGGATTTTAAAAATAAGTTGAATTAGATAAATAAAATTTTTAATAATAATTAAAATCGAAAAAATAATTTAAATCTAAAAAATAAACTGTCAATTAATCTAAAATGATTTAAAGCAAAAGCAGAACAAGAAGATAATACCTATAGGAATCATATTAAACAATACTCATTATAATTACTTTTAAATTATCAATAATATTTTTAACTAAACTCAAAGATGGAACTATCCGAAACATTAATCCCCTAACAATTAAAACATACCCTAAAAGAATTAACCCATTAATAAAAATAAAAAGTATCAAAAAATAACTCCTATATAGGTAAAATTCCACTACCTAATAAACCATAATCAAAAGCATCTGGAATTACCTAAATCAAATAAAAAAAACCTTAAAAACAAGAGTCCAAAAAACTCTAAAAATATTAGTACTTTTTTACATTGAAAAATATGACAGTTTTAATTTTTATTAGTTACTGAATATCCTTTAAAATCCCTTTTACTAAAATATCAGTATTTTTTGCACCCCAAAAATGGATATATACAAGATCATTATCTATTTTAAAAAAATAATTTACAGTATCATAAATTTCATACCTATAAACTTCTAAATTACCAAAATTAACTTTAGTAGAATTTTTAGCATTATACATATCCAATAAATACTCTTCAGAAAAATCAGGATCTTTATAAACCATGATTGATAAAAAAAGATTTCCACTAGAATAACTCTTAACAAAAACATTATCCAGATCATGAGTACTATCCAAAACTAAAAAATCAGGAATATTAAAAGTATACCCTCCAATATCATCAGCATAATAATCAACATTACTATCAGAAATGGAATTAAAAATGAAAAATCCAAGAATAATAATCAATACTGCAATTACTCCCATAAATATAGCTAAAAATTTTTTATCTTTAGAATTAATAATAAACCCCTCAATTGATTAAATATAGTACAATATTTCATTAATTCTTATAAAATTATTAACTTAAATTAAAAATTTAGCTTTTAGTTAAATTTAAAATTTATTTAAATTTAAAAGTTTCGGCCATATGGACTGCATCATTTATATCTTTAGCTGTTATCACTGCAAAGCCATATTTTTCAGGAAAATCGACTATTATTATATATCCATCAACATAAAAATTATCTGAAGGATTCACTTTATATATAGTCCCACTGTAATTATGTTGTGAATTGTCCATTTTATATTTCAATATATTATTCTTTTCCTCAACTGATCTATTTTCATATACCTCCTTTGCATATTGAAAATTAGGATCCATTGAAATAGCTATAATGCCTTCTTCATTATCATCAGTGCTATATGCACTACTATTAAAATAAGATGTATCTTTTTCATTAAAATTAAAATTAAAACTATTTGGTACTTCTACCTGTATTCTTTCATCCTTAAATTCTTTATACTTTGGTATCAGATGTTCATAAGCCAAAATACTACCTAATCCAACGATTATTATAATAAAAACACCTATTAACATTAAATCTCTTTTATTCATCTATAAGACAACCTTTAATTTTTAAATCAATTTTAACAAATATAATTTCAATTAATAATAGTTATAAATTAAATATTAATAAAGATTTCCATTTAAATTTAAAAAAAGTAAAGTAAATTTTATATATTACTATTTAAATATGTAAGTAATAATAGGAGATATTATTTATGAATAATAATTTTAACAATAATATTAAACGTCATCTTAAAAATGCAGCAATATTATTTGGAGTTGTTTTAATATTATCTTTTTTATTTGGCCCAAGAGATTTAAGCACAATTACTTCAGCAATATTAATATACTTACTCTTAATTGATGCTTATTTACTAATTGGAGTTTTATTTAACAATTCATTTAAAGTTATTGAAAAAATAATAAATATAATATTCTTTATTTTAACAATAATGTTTATGCAAACACCAAATATACTAACATCTATACTAGTACTCCTAATCCCAATTATACTATACACATCCCATTATTATGAAAAAACACACTTAAAAAATAATTACACATTTAAATCATTTATAGGAACAATAATCGCAATACTAATAATAACATATGTAATCATTTTCTAACTCAAAATCATTAAATTCCAATGAAAATATGCTTAATACTTTCAATAATTATACATAATCATACGCCAAGCCAGAAACAAAAAAAACTAAACCTGCCCAAAATAAAGAATATAACTCTTAAAAACAAAACTACAACAAAAAAACAATTATAATAAATTGTTAAATTAAAATAAATAATATTTTAATATAACACTAAAAAATATAAATTCAGATAATAATTCTAAGCTAAAATAAATAGATTTTTATAAATATTATAACAATTACCTCATTTTTCAATTTCTTTTATTTTTCTAGCTAAAAATATTCCTATTCCACCAGCAATAATAATACTTATAAAAAAAGATAAAGACCCTTTAGGCACTATTAATTGTTTAATAGAAATAAGAACAACCACACATATAATACCAATGATTAAAATTTTTTTAGATTCACTTTTCATAAAACATAACCCCTTATACTAAGATTTATTAAAAAATACACTAATAAATATTTCCATTCAACTTTAAAAAAAAATAAAATAAAATTTAAAATATTATATAAAAACAAACCAAAAAATAAATCATAAATAAAACAGTTAATAAAAACAACAATAATTTTAATGAACAATTAAATTAAAAAGCTTAAAAATAAATTAAAAAGTCATTGAGAAGTTTAATCTCAATATAAAGGGTTCAAAACCCCTCCAAGTCCATTCATTATATTTAAATAGAAAATAATAACTAAATCTAATACAAAATAGGCAAAATCTCATAATACCTAAAATTACTTAAAAATAATAAAAAATTAATCATTATTTTTAATCTTTTTTAAAACTTCTTCACGACCTTCTAAAGCATATTTATTATTATGATCTAATTTTAAAGTTTTATTATAACATTCTAAAGAATCTTCCAAACAATTTAATTTACATAAAACTAAAGCTTTATTGAGTAATGAATCAATATCATCAGTTTCCAAAATTAAACTTTCTTCAAAACAATCCAAAGCATCTTCTAATTTATTTAGATTCCTTAAAGTAATACCTCTATTCAGCCAAATATGATAATCACTAGAAGATAAATTTAGAGCTTCATCACTAGTCTTTAAAGCTTCATTAAATTTATCTAAATTATTTAAAACAAAAATTTTATTAATCAAAGCTTCAAGATTTTTAGGATTTAAACTTAAAGATTTATTTAAACAATCCAATGCTTCATCAAAACGATCTAATTCAATCAAAGCATAAGATTTAATATACAATCGTGATGCATTTTCATCATCAATGTCCAATACTTTGTTAAATATATTTAAAGCATCTTCATAGCTTTTAATTACTGTTAAAACAATTCCTTTACCAAATTGTGCATCTAAATTATCAGGCTGAATTTTTAATACTTTTTCATAAACATTTAATGCATTATTAAATTGTTTCAATTCATAAAAAATTAAACCTTTATACATTAAAACATCTACATTATTCTCATCAAATAATAAAGACTTATCAAAATAACAAAGAGCCTTCTCAAAATCACACTCCTCAAAAAAAATTTGCCCTAAATAAAAATAGGTGTTTAATAAATCATAATCTTTTTCAACAAGCTCATTAAATATTTCAACAGCCTTATCAAATTCACTAACTTTTATATAATCCAAAGCTTTATTATATTTTCTTTTTAAGATAAAATTTGAAATCATATTTTCTTATCCTATATTATCAATATTTATAATAATTAATAAAAAATTATATTTTTTATATATTTTTTATAATTTTTATAATATAATTCCACGTATGTTTAGGGACAATTTCAGAAAGTGTGAAAAAAGAAATAAACTCTCCTAATGCAGCACCTGAGATAATTTTAGCAATGCCCTTTGCTATGAGAGGAGGATTGTTAGTTTTAATACCTTCCCCAGCATCTTTAAATCCAAGCTTCAAATTAGAAGCAGCAGCTTTAAAAAAATTTAAAAAGAACAAAGTTTTATTACCCTCAGGACCATCAATTTTACCAATTTTAGTTACTTCTTTTGCTGCTTTCAAAGAGATTTCTATATTTTTACCTTTAAAAGGATCTTTAACTAAATTTATTAAAATTCCTGATCTAATAACATCATAATAATTTAATTTAGATCCAATATTTTCTATTTCTTTAATTGTTGTTCCTTTTGGAACACCCTGGAGTGTGTCTATGTTGCTTAAATCTATTGTGAATGAGTCTGTAAGTATGTCAAAAATGTCATTTGTCCTATAAAATTCCGCTAAATCATGTTGTCCTATTGAATCATAAGCCCATGCAAAATAAGGTCTACAAACTTCAATAACACCAGCCATAAATGCAAGAGAACCAAATGAAACAGCACCAACAAAACCAAATGCAGCAAGACTTCCTAAGCCAGACAAAGTTAAAGATCCCCCAACTATTTCATTAACAACAAAACCAAAAGCACTACCAAAACTAATAGATGCATTGCCCATTTTTTCCAAATCAATAAGTGCTTGACCGCCACTAAGTATTTGATCTGCATAATCCACAGCACGATCAGTTATAGGACCACAATAACAAGGATAACCAAGAATACTTTCATCAAATGTATCACGAACAATACCAGAGACTAAATCAATATACAAAACACTTTCTGGATTATTTTCTGTATAAACTACTAAATAACCATTACTATAATAACTTATTAAATTATCACCATAAGCAATTTTTTCAAAAATACCAAGAGTAACAGACCCAATTTCACTATCATTCCAAATATTATGCCCTACTAACTCTTCAACTAATGAAAACGCAAAAGAACAAGTCATACGGAAATTATAAACATTCAATTGGTCCCCAACAATATCCATTCCCATACAATGATCCATCTCACCAGTAATACAAGCTTTTTCAACCTCATTATTCATAGAAACCATAACAGGAGTAGTACGAGACCATGTAACATTAAATTTTTCTGCTGCTTGATCAGCTACCGGTCATGTTCATAAATCACTAATAAAGAGGTTAAGAATGTTCCATAAGCAGCATTCATACTACCAGAACCAAACTGATTACTCTTAGAAAGCCAATATCTTAAAATATCACTACTAACATTACTGTATGCTAGCATATGATTTTAAATATCTAAATTCATTATTATATTCTCTAGATATCTGATTAACATGAAATATTAGAGTCATTTTATAAGTTGAACTGATAGATAACATTGTTCTTCATTTGCCTGAAATACTTTTCATGAACTATTTTAAACTAGATTTATATCTGTTACCAAAATACCAACCAAGTATTATAGCTATAATTATTGTTAAAACACCAGAAATAATCCCTTTTGGGAAAAATAAATTTTTAACAATGATAGCAACAAACAAAAATATAGCAACGATAAGTAAAATTTTAAAAAAATCCTTTTTCATGTACAAAATCTCCACAATAAGAACTCAAAAAATTGATAAAAATTATAACCTATAAAAAACTATTCATTTTTCATCTAATTCATTATTTTCTCCTATTTTTTTAATATGATAAAAAGCAATGACTAAAAGTCCAAAAAACACAAAACTACCAAATAAAACCTTTCTATTATTAACTATCTCAGAAAGTGAAATAAACAAAATAACTACTGAAAGCAATAAATATTCCATGAAATAAGAAAAATGATAACTAATAGAGGCTTTATCACTTTCTAAACCATATTTTTCTATTTCTCTCATTTTTTTATAAATATAAATTACTAATAAAAATTCAATTACTAATAACACAATATTCACTAAAATAAAGTTATTAATTGTTAAATAGGACTTAACATACAGATAAACAGCCATAAAACCACAAGGCAATAAAAATAAAAAATAAATATCATCCACTTTAAGCAGTTTATAAATTTTGAAATTTAAAAACAAAGCTATGTTTATCATTCCTAATAAAACTCCAAAAGATGATAAAATAACAACAGGATTTTGAATTATCAAAAACGACAAACTTAAACCAACAAAAACAATACATAATCTAAGATCGTATTGATTTAATTTAGAATGATAATTTTTAATAATATAAAAAGAAATATAAAAAACCAATATTAAACATATTAAGTTAAAATATATGTATATCTCAGTTATCCTAAAAAAATAAGATATAATTAATATGATCAATATACTAATTAAACCATAAACTAAATTTATCAATTTATTATTCATAAGCCCCTCAAGTAAAAAAGTAATTATAATAGAGTGTTAAATTAAAATAAATATTAGGTTAGTATAATACAAAAATACTTTTCTAATTATTTTAATTAAATATTATTTAAAATTTTTTTAGCTAGTTTTTCATGGTCATTCACATTCCATATTCCTAAATAAATACAATCATTATTAATTGGGACATAATATTCTATTGCACTAGGATTTTCTGTTAAATATGCATCTTTACCATTAATTTTTATCTTTTCATAGCTATTAGAATTATTTCTTATTAATGACTCAATTTTTTCAGATGAAAAATTTTTCCCAACTGATATCATAACAGAATAAGATGAATCATCAGCCCAATAAATCTTATTAAAAGACTCACTATCATTATAAGAATTATTCAAATGCAAATCAGTAGGAATATTAAAACTATACCCTCCAACATCATCAATATAATAACCAACACCATCATTATTGGAAAGAGAGTTAAAAGCAAATACACACAAAATAGCAATTAAAATCACAATTATAGCTGAAAAAACAGCTAAAAATTTTTTACCCTTTGAATTAATATTATCACACCCAGTATAAATTATATAAAGAATATCTTTTAAGAGAAAAAATATTGATTTAAAATAACATTAATGAAATATAATTATTAATAATTTTATAATAATTACTATTTAAGTTGAATAATAAATAAACATTATTTATTAAATTTTAAAAAAATTAAAGTTAAATATTATATAATAAACTTGTAACAAATATTCATAATTATAAAAATTGATTTTTAAAATTATATATTCACTTAATTAATATCTACCAATATTCTTTCAAGTAAAATATCCCCATTTTTCGCCCCCAAAAAAAACTAATTTGAATAGTATCGTTGTTAATATTGAAAAGATAATCTTTAGAAGTATGATTGTAAATTTATAGATATTTAAATTATTGATTTTTATTTTAGAATAATTATTGATCTTATAAAAATCCAAAAGTTCTCTTGTTGAATTATCATTATATATAATAATTAAAACTATTAGTAAAACTGAAAAAATAGCTAAAAATTTTTATCCTTTGAATTAACAATATCAAATACCATAAAAATATATAATAAATGTTTTAATAAAATTATGCAAATAAAAATTTAAAAAATTATTATAAAATCATGTGAAAAATATTAGGAAATATTTTTTAGCATTTCTTCAACTAAAATATCAGTATTTTTAGCTCCAACAAAACTAATCAATATTAAATCATTGTGAATTTTGAAATAATAAGCTACACTACTGAGTTTTGATGTTTTATAACCTTGTAAATTCCCAAATTTTACATTTTATAATTAGTCACATTATATTCATCTAATAATTCATCTTTAGATAAATTAATATCTTTTCTAACGATTATAGCTAAATTTATTTGATCATTTGAATAAATCTTCCCATAACTAATATTAGTACTATCTTCTGATTCAAGTTTTAAAAAATCAGGAATATTAAAACTATACCCTCCAACATCATCAGCATATAATCAACATTATTATTAAAAATTGAATTAAAAGTAAATAATACTAATACAGCAATTAAAATCACAATTATAACTGAAAACACAAATAAAAATTTTTATCCTTTAAATTAATACCATCACACCCAATAACCCATATAATAAATATTTATAAAAAAATACGTTAATAAATATTTCCATTCAAACTTTAAAAAAAATAAAATAAAATTTAAAAAATATAGATTAAACACTTAATAAATTACTAATTTTCAGAATACTCTTATTATTCTTATAGAAACTATTAGTTAAAATACTAGTTTTAAAGTAGCTATTGGTTTAAGGTAATGAAAATATAAGAATAAATTATTAAAAGAAGAATATTAGAAAGTAACTACTTGAAAAATAAAATATAAACCTATTATTATATGAAAGAAAGAGCTGAAAAAATCAGGTAAGCTAATACAGCAGATAAAAAAACTCCCCCTATAACTATAATAAGTATTGATGCATTATTTTTCCAATTTTTAAACCTATCCACATTACTAATATCAGGATTATAATAACTTTCCATTAATGAATATACAATAGCTAAACAAAAAAAAGAATAAAAAATATCCAAATTAAAAAGAAAAATACACCCCATTACTAATATACTAAAAAATAAAAGAACTAATTTAGGAATCCTCGGAATAAAAACATCCCTATATAAAAATATCAAAAACCAAATAATAATAGAACCTACAAAGAAAATAATTTTCAAATTCAAATCAATAAAATAAAGAATAAGACTAACAGCAATAAAATAAACAAAGCTTAAAAATATGAAATTAAATTTATCTAAAAGTCTCTTCATAATAAATAATCTACTAATCGTTCTATTTAAAAATTGTGATTTAAATAATTAATAAAATACTATAGGGTGCTAGATTTTTAGGTTTCTGAGAGCTTTTGCATGCTCTCTGATTCGTTGTATCCTTGTTTTATGATGAGTCCTGTTAAAAGTACAAGCAGATAACTTGTTTTTGCTATGGATTCTTTTGTATATTTGTGGAATTTGTTATTTTTCAGTCTTTTTTTGGTTAATTTGAAGAAATCTTCGATTTTTCCTCTTATTTTTTTAAATTTCTTCCATTTGGTGATTAGTTTTTTGAATTTAGAAACTAATTCTTTGTAAATGTCTTCTTTTTTGTTTTTAACTTTGAAATATTCTAAAGGATAATTGAATTGGCTTAAAATTTTGTTTATTTTCATGTTTTCTTTTGGAAATATTAATGGAACTATTTTATACTTTAAAATTCCCTCACGATAATTATTAAAACTTATATATCCTTTATCTGCTATTATAATGTCTTTGTTTCTTATTATTCTTCTTTTTCTTAGTTTTTCCATTATTTCAGGGAATAATTCAGAGTCATGCTTAGATCCTTTATGTATTAACATGGTCAATGGTTGTCCAGTGTGATAATCAAGTGCTAAAGTTAATTTAAACCCTATATAAAACCCTTTTGAAGCTGATTTGGCCCAATAAAGCCCTTTTTTCTCGAGAAATTTTTTAGTGTAATTTTGCTTGTTCCAGTTCATATCAACCTGTATATCGGTTCCATCAATTAAAACTGTGCGTTTTCCTCTTTTAATTGGTTTAAATTCCTTATTTAATGTTTTAATCACGAATTCAAGTATTTTCTTTTGATTAAATCTTGCCAAAAATTCATATATTTGATTTGATTCTGGAACTTGATTAAATCCTAAAGACTTTCTCAACTCATGGCTTCTTTTAAGCTCACTAACAACGTATGAAATATCTGATGCGAAAAACATACTCATTAAAACTATTTTAAAATTAACAACACCTTTTTTAACAGGTTTAATTCCATTTCGAGTGAATTCCTGATGAATTTTTCTAGAATCGATAATTTTAAATATATTCAACAGCAATATCCATTTAGGGTCTTTTTCATCATAAATAATTGGTATTTTCATTTTTATCATCAATAAAACTTTGTTAATACCAATATTTATATTTATCGATTTAAAAGACCCTAAAAAATAAAATAAAACTCATAAAAAATGTACTTTTAAAAACAAAAAATAATCCAACATAAAAATAATGAAAATAAGGCTAATGAAGCCCTCAATTCTAGAAAAAAATCTAGCACCCTAAAATACTAATTTTTAGAATACCTCAATAATTATTATAAAGGCTATTAATCAAAATACTAGATTTAAAGATAGGTATTAGTTTAAACTAATGGAAATATAAGAATAAGTTATTGAAAGAAAAAGTATTAAGTAACTACTTGAAAAATTAATAATTATTTTTAATCTCTTTTAAAACTCTTTTACGGCCTTCTAAAGTATCAATATCGTTATGATTTATTTTCAAAGACTTATCATAATATTCTAAGGATTTTTGATATCTTTTTAATTTTTCCAAAATATATCCTTTGTTATATAATATATCTGCATTATTAGGTTCTAGTTCTAAAGACTTATTTAATGAATCTAAAGCTTCATCATATTTTTTTAAACTAGTTAAAGCATGAGCTTTAAAAAACCATAATGAATAATTATCTAGACCATTAATCAAGCATTTATTAAACAAATCCAAAGCTTCAGCATATCTACCTATTTCAAGAAAAACCAATCCTTTATCCATTAATGCATAATGATTTTCACAATCAATACTTAAAACTTTATTAAAAATGTCCAAGACATTATTATAATTTCTTATACCATATAAAACTAGCCCTTTTTGAATTAGAACATGAATATCATCTTTATCTAATAAAAGAGCTTTATCAAAATAATAAATAGCTTTATCAAAATCTTTTTTTATCAGAAAAAACTACTCCTATATTAAAATAAGAATTCAATAAGTCATAATCTTTTTCAATTAATTCATTATAAATTTTCAAAGCCATATCATACTCACTAACCTCTCTGTACTCCCTAGCTTTATTAAATTTCCTTTTCAATTTATAATCCTGAAAAAAACTAATATTAACCACCACCAAACCTAGCAGGTGAAAGCTCAGAAGGAGAAGCACCCATACTGATATAATAAATAATAACAAATAACCACAAACTAATCACAAGAACCAAAGTAATAGCAACCAAAAGTTTCTGCCCTTTCTCACTCCTAATATCATAAGGCAATAACTTATTAATCTGATCAGGAATCACTGGGACTACTGCACCAGCTAAAGCAAGAATAAAAACAATAACAAAAAAATATAGATGATCCTTAGCACCAAAAAACAAAGGAAATACCATGAAAAATCCAACAGAAGCAAATAAAGAAAGAAAATAACTGAACTTGAAGTTATACCCAATTCCAGTTTCAGGTAAAATATTATCATCACTAAAAGTACGAACCCTTAAAAAAGTAAACAAACTGGGAAAAAAAGGAAAAAGCTAACAGCTCCTCCAATTAAATTAAATTCAAAAACTATTAACATAATTAAAGCTAACATAACAAACATTATAAAAATAGTTACTATAAACCCCTCAGGAGTTAATTCTTCATCACCATCATTATATTTATAATTACCTCCTTCCCTTAAATAAGGAAAAGGAAAAATTTTATCCACAAATCTTCCAAAAGACTCCCTATACACCCAATAAAGCATAGTGAACACCCCAGAAATAAGAGCAAAAATAAAAAGTCTTAAAATAATTAAATTCATATTATCACTATTAATTTTTAATAACATCTCTAATAAATTTATTTAAAAATTAATAAAAGATTATCAAATTTTTTCAAAAAAATCCATCTAATCTTTTATCTAAAAATCATTTTTAACAATCTACATACATAAAATCAAATTATATTTTACCAGAGGTAATTCTATTTATTCCGTTATTTATTGATTGACCCATAATATTAAAACTCATTTCCACCCCAAAATCACTCACAACAGATTCAAATGTATTTTGAGCTAATTTTCCTGAAATAGAAGGTCTTTTACCAGCCCCAATTACAGTTCCTACTATGACTTCTGCAGTAGTATATTTAGCTCCTTTCGCAGCCAAATTAGAAAGACAATTCCACCCCAATTTTCCTGCTATTTTACCACCCAAACCAACACCAGGAATAAGAGCAGTTCCTATTGATAAATCTCCTGAAACAACTCCTTTTGGAAAAAACATACTTTTAACAATTAATACAATAACTAAAACAACAACCATAACTACAAAAATTTTTAAAGATTCTCTATTCATAAAACCATAACCCCATTTATTGCAAAAACATTTTTCTTGTTTCATTTTATTTTACAAACCGCCATTTATTAATAAAATAAAATTATTATATAATTTTCATTAAACATTCTTATTTTCTAATAACCTAACATATAAAAAAAGTAAAAACACTAAAACAATTATTCCTATTATCAATATTTTCAAATTTAATATTAAACTACAAAAAAATACAATGATGATACTAACAAATAAGATAACAAAACTCAAAAAAAGAATTATTGTGAGAATCATCTAGGAAAATATCATATTTATTAATTCCAATAATTTTTTTACAAACAAAAAACAATAATAAAAATTCAATTACCAATAAAATAATATTTATTAAAATAAAAATATATCCCGATAAATAACCATCAATATATAAATAATTCACAACAAAAATAATCGCAATAATAAAAAGAAAATAGTCAGTTACATTCTTAAATAATTCAAAAACATCATCATGCAAATAAAAAATAAGATTAATAAACCCTATCAAAACTCCAAAATAAAAAAAACTCACTAATCTAATCTCAAATATTAAGCTAAATATTAAAAATACAACCATGAAAAAATTAAATACAATTAACATCCTATTTCCATATATATCTAACTTATTATAATGATTTTAAAAATATTTAATGTAATATATAAACTCAAAAACAAACATATTAAATTAAAATAGAAATATAAATTACCAATATTAAAAAACAAAAAAGAGTTAATATAGTTAACACACTAATTAACCCATAAAATATTTTTATATTAACAACCACAACATCAAAAAATTAAATCATTTTAACTTAATCGATAAAAATAATCAATTAAATCTATCTAAAACTCTCTTCATAATAAATAATCTAAAAATCTTTCTATTTAAAAATTGTTAAAGAATACTCAATAAAATTACTAATTTTTAGAATACCTCAATTATTCTTGTAGAAACTATTAATTAAACTACTAATTTTCAATTAAATATTAATTTAAACTAATAGAAATATAAAAATAAGTTATTAAAAAAAATATTAAGTAACTACTTAAAAAATTAATCTTCATTTTTAATCTTTTTTAAAACTCTTTCATGACCTTTTAAAGCATATTCATTATTTGGATCTAATTTTAAAGATTTATTATAAAAGTTTAAAGCATCATCAAAACGATTTAATTTATATAAAACATCAGCTTTATTGAGTAATAAATCAAAATCATCAGGTTTCAAATCTATACTTTTTTCAAAACAATCCAAAGCCTCATCAAGATTATTTAAATATTTCAAACTAATTCCTCTATTAAACCAAAGAACATAATCCTCAGAATTCAAATTTAAAGCATCGTCACTAACTTTTAAAGCCTCATTAAATCTATTCAAATTATTTAAAACAAAAATTTTATTTAATAATGCTTTTTCCATATTAGGATTTAAACATAAAGTCCTATTTACACAATCCAAAGATTCTTCAAAACATTCTAACTGATTTAAAACATAACTTTTGTCATGCCAAAATATTGCATTTTCCGGCTCATAAGCTATCATTTTATCAAATAATTTTAATGCTTCTTCAAATTCTTTATTATCAATGAGATGAGTTGCTTTTCCCAATAAAGCATATGGATTTTCAGGATTTATTTCTAAAGCATGATTAATTAACTCTAAAGATTCTTTTTTATGATTTAAACTATATAAAGCAGCTGACTTTTCAGATAAAATTCTTGAATTATTTTCATCCAAAGACAATGCATCATCAAAATAACGAATAGCCATATCATAATCTTTTTTAAAAAGAAATATTAACCCAAGATTAAAATAAGTGTCTAATAAATTATAATCTTTTTCAAGTAACTCATTATAAATTTTCAAAGCTTTATCATACTCATTAGCCTCTCTGTACTCCCTAGCTTTATTAAATTTCCTTTTCAAATTATACTCTTGAAAAATATTAATATTATCCACCTCCAAATCTAGCAGGTGTAAGCTCTAAAGGAGAAGCACCAATACTAATATAATAAATAATAACAAATAACCATAAACTAATCACAAGAACCAAAGTAATAGCAACCAAAAGCTTTTGCCCTTTCGTATTTCTAATATCATATGGTAATAATTTATTAATTTGATCAGGAATCACAGGGACTATTGCACCAATAGAAGCAAGAACAAAAACAATAATATAAAACCAAAAAGAGCCTTCATTAGAAGTAAATGCAGGAAATATCATGAAAAATCCAATAGAAGCTATAAAAGACAAAATATAACTAAATATAGGGAAATAACCAATTTCTGTTTCAGGCAAGATATTATCCTCACTAAAAATATTAATTCTTAAAAGAATTAGACAAGCAGGAATCAATATTGGGAGAAAAACAGCTACAGAAACTAAACTAAACTCAAAAGCTATCAAAACAGACAAATTTAATATGACTATCAAAATAAAGCTATTAATAATAAAACCTTCAGAACTCAAATCTTCATAAACATTTGTATATTTATATTTACCTCCTTCTCTTAAATAAGGAAAAGAAAAAATTTTATCTATATATTTTCCAAATGGTTCTCTAAAAAACCAAAATACTATGCCTAAAAACAAATAAATAACACCAAATAATAAAAGCCTTAAAATAACAAAATTCATAATATCTCATCATTAAATATGTTTTAATCCAAAACACATTACTACTTTCAAAAAAAGCATATTCAATACTCAAGTATTATATTTTAATATTATTAATAATCTTAATAAATATTTCCATTCAGCTTTAGAAAAAATAAAATTAACTTTAAAAAATAGTAAAAATCAATAACAAGAAAATATAAAAAAACATGAAAATCTTACGATCGAGGATTCAAATCCCCCTGCCCGTTAACCACATTTTATTTTAAAAAAAAACTTATTATAAAAATAATAAACTGTATAAATTATCACTAAAAAATCTTAGTTTAAGATACTATTTTTACATATAATATAAGAGATTTTAGCCTAGTTTTGAAGATTAAATGACCTATAATCTTGTTATTTAGGGTTAAAATCCCTCTAAGTCCGTCAAATAAATTTTAATATTAGAAAATAATAAAAAGATTGATTATTAAACACTTAATAAAATACTAATTTTTAGAATAATAAGATTATTCTTGTAGAAAATATTAATTAAACTACTAACTTTAAAGTAACTATTAATTTAAAATGATGGAAAAACTAAAATAAGTTATTAAAAGAAAAAGTATTAAAAAGTAGCTACTTGAAAAAATATTATTAATTTTAAGGTTGATAGTTCAAAATCCCTCAAAATACAAGAGTATATTTTAAGATAATAAATAATAAAAATTAATTATAATAAAAAACCAATGATTATTACTAAAAATTTAAAAATAAGTTCCATATTATAATCTCCTAAAACTCATTATCTAACTTATAAAACAAAATTAATTGAATAAGAATTAGAAAGATTATTTAAAAATAGTTAAAAAAAGAAAAAGAAAAAAGAAACTAATATAAATAATAAGTTTAAGTTAAGTAAAAATAGCTAAATAAAATTTAAACTATTTATATTAATTTTAGAGAAGTGATTTTATTATTAAATACTCTAAAAGTCCATATTTTATCTCCTAATCATGTTACAGTATTATTAAGAAAAGAATTGTTAACCCAGTCACTAGAACCAATTCCTTTTGTATTCCTCACATTATTATTTTTAATGTTATTATTATAACCACCTATAGCAATTCCCCATTCAGAACGGTTTTTACCTACTATATCATTATTTAATATATCATTCCCAAAACCATAAACATATATTCCACCATTTACATTAGACATATTATTATAGCTTATAGTACTATAAATTCCTTCAAAATCTATACCTCTCTGACCACAATCCTTAATAGTATTGTTAGAAATTACATGATTACTTGAATAATAAGTACCTGATTCAACAGTGATACCATTATTAGTACAATTCTGAATATTATTATCTGTAACATTAAGTTCATGTCCATTAATACAAATTCCCTCATTTACATTAAAGATATTATTATAGCTTATAGTACTATAAATTCCTTCAAAGTCTATACCTATTTGACCACAATCTTTAATAGTATTATTAAAAATTATTAAATTATAAGAATCTCCTGTGACTTCAATTCCATTATTTTGAATATTTCGAATATCATTATATGTTATCATATTATAATATCCATTAAGCTGTATTCCTCCATTTGCATTAGAAATATTATTATTATTTATCTGAGCATTAGATCCTATGAAATCAATTCCCCACTGACTACAATCTTTAATAATATTAAAAGAAATTATATGATTAGTTATAGATAAATATGAATTTGAATTAACTGAAATTCCTTTAGCACAATTTTGAATAGTATTATTAATAATGGTTGAATTTATTGTTGTTAAATTTATTCCTGAAATTGAAATTCCAGAGCCAGAACAATTAAATATCAGATTTTTAAGTATATAATTAAAAAAGCCCTTGTCCACAATACCATTTTGAGTTTTATTGATATAATTAGATTCAATTAGGTTTTTTAAAGAATATCCTAATATTTCAATTCCGTTGCTAGTTACATTACTTATATTATTTGAATTTACTATGTTATTAGAACTATCGTTTAAATTTATTCCATTATGACAATTTTTAATTATATTATAACTGATTTCATTATTATCGTTTCCGAAAATTGCAATTCCATACAATAAAACATCAGAAATATTATTGTTTAATATAAAGTTCCTATAACCATTCACAGCTATTCCATTTTTACTATTTGTTATTGTATTATTTCTTACAAAATTCCATATATCATTTAAATCAGCAATTATTATTCCTGTCATGTTTGCATAAGATACACGATTGTTTTCTATATAATTGTTAAAACCACTTGTAAAAATACCATAATTACCACAATATTGAATTATGTTGTTTATTATACTACCTGAACCTCCAGTATATAAAATTCCACTATCTGAGGAATTTATAATAAAATTATTTGAAAGTTCGTTACTAAAACCATCTATTAATATTCCCACACCACAATTAATGATCTCATTATTATTAATATCAACATAATTTGTATTATAACTTAATATTCCACAAGAAAAAATATTTTTTATAGTATTTTCACTAAAGAACAGATATTCAGAATCAAAAGCTTCAATCCCATGAATACAATTCACAATAAAGTTACAAATAATACTATTATTATTTCCTGCGTTTATACTAATACCTGCACCATCTAAATTATTACTAAAATTATTATGAGAAATAATAATATTACTTGAATTATTAAGTTTTATATTTTTCATTTTATTGTTAAAAATATTATTATAATAAGAATTATCCATAAAAAAAGTACCGATTTGATTACTAGAAAAATTCAAATTACTAGAATTAAATATTTCCACATTATTTATATTATTGTTTGAAAAAAATGTGTTAAAATTGGAATTGTTTATTAATAAATTTTCAATTTGATTATTTAAAAGATTTAAATAGTTGGAGTTTGTTATTTTTAAATTTCTTATATTTAAGTTTAAAATTTTCGAACCACTACCACTACCATTAATTAACAAATTATTTATTGTTAATCCATTCCCAATTATTGTTAAATTTTTATAAAGCAAAAAATCTAAAATTGATCCTTTAACTGTTAATATGTCCCCATTGTTTGCATAAGAAAAAGCTTCTTGCAAACTATCATAATATTTACTATTGTTATGATTAAAAACATAATTATTTATTTCATATGAAAAAGTTTCAAATGAAATAACTATATTTTCTAGATAATTAGATGGAAGTTCAATTTCTATTTTACTATTTAAAATATCATACAAATCAGCCCATGCACAAAATCCTATTAAAATTCTAACATTAGTCATGTTGCCTATTGTAGATAAATTTTCACCCCATGAATTAAAATTAAAATCAATTATTAGGTTTTCATTTATTATATTAAATTGTGGAATAATCACTTTATCAAAAGATAATACAGAACCCTGATTATTAATTAAAGTATCTCTTAAAAAAATATTATAGTCTCTATTACTAAATTGATAGCCCAACCAATACCATAGATTATTATCAAGATCCATTTGACTGTTTATCAATTCAACATCAGTATAGATGCCTGTAGAATAATAATAACCATAGATTCTCTCAAAACTATTAAAATTAAAAATAGAAGAACTGTCAATAGAATAAACAAATATATTATCTCTAAATTGAAAAAAACTATTACTAATAAATAAATTATCATAAGACCCAAATAAGCTAATAAGTGGCTTATTTGACCAAAAATTAAAAGTTTCCAAATTATTAAAATGATTATTATTAAAAGTATTTTCATTAGAATTATAAAGTTCAATATAAGTTATATTAAAACCAGAAATGTTACACATATTACTAAATTCAAGTTTTAAACCATCAATAATAACACTATAAAAATCAATACAAAAAATACTTAATTCATACTTAGTATAAACATTTATATCTCTATAAGAACCTCCATAAACTTCTAAAGTATCACCTGGGCTTGAAAAATCAATAGCTTCCTGCAAATCATCATAATACATACCATTATTTACATTAAAAACATTACCCTGATAAGTAGTACTTTGAATATTAGCTTTATTATCCTCGAGAGTTGAAACTCTATTAAAATCATTATTTGAAACAGAACCATTATTAACTGATTCAACTACATTATCCTGATTATTAGATTTATTCACAACAGACGTGTTAGTAACCTGATTATTATCACTTAAACAATTAATATCATCATAATGAGTAATATTATCAGTAGCTGCAACACCATTCATACAAAAACAAACACATAAAAGCAAAATAACTATACAAAAATACTTTCTAAACATACAAATACACAAACCTCTTACATTATATATCTTAAAAGTTCCAATAAAAAATGAACAAATAAAGTTTAATTGATAAATTATCAATCAAACTTTATAAATGTTTATAAAAAACACAATAAGAAAAAAATAAATATCACAAAAAACAAAAGTAATAATTTCATGATAAAAAAACAAAAAAGAATAATAAAAAATATTTTATGAAAAACTAAAAAATTTATAAAATCATGAAAAATCTCCAAAATAAGCAAAAAAATTAGATTTATTAATAGAAAATAATCTAAAAATATTTAAAATATTCATTAAGTTTTAAAATTTAAATTAATTACAAAAAAATTAAAAAATAATTAATAAATGATAAGAAATTTTTATAAAAACTTCCTATCATCTAAAAAAAAACAAAGTTTTGTTTTTATTTTACCTTTATGTTTTTTAAGGCATTGTTTCCATAAACAACTGAACCAGCTGATTTTTTAACAGAATTCTTAATATAGTACTTGCCTTTTTTAGCAGATAAAGAAACAGTTAAAAGTGCTGATTTAGATTTACTAAGCTTTAAATTCTTAACAGTCCAAGACAAAATACCAGTTCTCTTATTATACTTAACAAGACCACTAGAAAGAGACCTTTTAAGAAGTTTAACACCTTTAGGTAGCTTATAAGAAATCACAAAACTACTTTTATCAGGCCCCAAATTAGCTAACAGAGTTTTAAAGGTAATTTTCTTGCCTTTAACCGCATATGAATTCTTGATTTTAACTTTGCTTAGTTTTGGAACAGATAATTTACTTGAATGAGTAGAGCTTTGATAAGTACTGTCACTAACTGAAATTGCTTTAATAGTTAAAGAACCAGTGTTTTTAACTTTATAGTTTAATGCAGCTAAACCTTGAGAGTTAGTTTTTGCTTGACCAACATATTTATTGTTTACATAGAATTTAACATATCTACCAACGATAGCTTTACCATTTGCATCTTTTAAAGTAGCCTTTAAAACAGTATTTTTACCATAAGTTCCTTTAGAGTTGCTCATACTTGTGCTTGTTTTTATTTTATTGATTTCAAAGCTAGTATTTTTCTGATTATCAACATAAGTATAATCATCAGTATAATTAGCTATTACACTTACTTTACCAGGATTACCACTTACAGTCCAATTAACATAAGCTTTACCACCTACAACATCAAAAGTACCTAAATATACACCATTAACATATACCTCAACAAAACCACTATTAACAAGAATACCATTATTATCTCGAACATTAACAGTGATTAAAACCTTATCACCACGATTACCATTTGTTTTAGATAAATCTGTAGTTATGTTAGTAGGGATAGTTAAAACTTCAAATGGTGTTGTTTGAACAGACCCATTATAAACATCATTTTTATGATATTCTGCATATACTTCATGAGAAACATTAGGCTCATTAATAACCCAATTAAAAACAGCTACGCCATTTTCAACAGTGACATTTCCTAATGATTTTCCATTGAAGAAAAATTCGACAATACCTCCATTAACAGGATTACCTTGATTATCTTTCACATTTGCTGTGATAATAATAGTACTGCCATTTTTACCTTTAGGATTAGAAACTGTAACATTAGCAGTAGTTTCTAATTTATATATTTCAAATGTTTTTGAAGCATTGAAATTTTTAAAAGTAGCTTTTACAGTATGATTACCATAATCATTACCTGTGAAAGTAGAGTTAAATCCAGAATCACTAACATTACCTTCGTTTGGTGTTATAGAACCAGTATCATTAACAACTTCTAAAATAAACTCCTTATCTTCAGGAGGAATAGGAATATTGCTAGTATCATAATAATGTAAAGTTTCATTATTATCAATAGCTCTTGAAACAACGCTAATATTCTGAGTTAAACCAGGAGTACCAGTATTAACTAAAGCCATAACAATCCAATAATTAAGGTTAATAGTAATATTAGAACTACCAGCACCCATTATAGGTTCAGGTTTGGAATTGTTTCCCCACCAATTATAATCTAAATCATATACATAAAGACCTCCTCTTGAAAGTGTTAAAGGAACATATATACAAGAATCCTTTATAGAAGTATTTCCATTTAAAGTTAAGCCCCCAGTGATATTTTTAAAAGTACTGCCTGAAATATAGCTAGTTATACCAGTGTAACCAATACCGATACCAGAATCGATATTCTCAAATGTAGAATTAACAATATTCCATAAATTACCAGCATAAATATAGAAGTTGCCAGTATTATTGAAAACAGAACCAATTAAGGAAATTTTTACAATACCACTAGAACCACTAATACCCATACTTTTAATATTGTTAATAAAGCTACAATTTATAAATACATTTTCTCCACCAAGATAAACAGCACCACTATTAGACTTATTCTGTAAAGTATTTTTTATAGTTGTATTCACTAAATAAGTATAAGTAGTATTTTGAGTATAATATCCTGTGAAAATTTCTGAGCCATAATTAGTACAATTATTTGCATCAAATACAGAATTGTAAATATATGCATTAGCAAAATTAGCTAAAGCACCACCATTATAACCTCCAGTATTATTTGTAAAGTAACAATTTTTTACAGTTAAATTACCCCAATAGCTAGCTAAAGTAACATCTCTATTTCCAGCAGAATCACGTTCATTAACTAAAGCAGTTCCATTGCTATTTTTAAAATTACAACCTTCAACAATTAGATTACCTAAATTATGAACAATACCAAACCCAGATGTTGCACCTCCTTTTGATGACCCTTGAGTATTAAACTTATCAATAGTTAAATTAGCAATAGTTGATACACATTCACCAAAATTATTAAAGAAAGCCCAATTTACAGAATCGCCATAAAGAATAGTTTTATTCATTCCAGCCCCTACAATAGTAAGATTAACAGACCCAGGTAAAGTAATATTAACATTTCCACTACCAGAATATGTTCCTTCTGCAAGATGCACTCTAAGGTTTTGAGTTCTCTCCAAACCAACATTTATAGCTTTAATAATTGTAGCAAAAGGATTATCTATAGAACCAGTACCATTAGTATCACTACCATTAGTTGCAACATAAACATCTAAAGAGTCTAAAATACTAGAAGAGATATTTAAAACACCTGATGTAATTGAAGTATCATTTCCAGCACCTTGATATTCACCAGTTATTTGATAAATTCCATTATTTAAGCCTACAACATTTAATTTAGCTTCTCCATTTATTAACTCTGCAACACCAAGATAAGTACCATTAGCATAGAATGAAACATTTGTTCCACCAATAACAATACCATCATCATTTACAAAATTAGCTATTAAATAATTTCTAATTAAAGTAGTATTAATAGATTTAAAAACCAAACCAAATCCATCAATTTTCCCACCAGTATATGTTAATCCAGAAGTATATCCATATACATAAATATCTTTACCATTTAATGTAGCATTATTATTTGAAAAAGTACAGTTTATCAAGTTTAATAAGCCATTTAAGTAAATAGCTCCACCATATTGTAAAGCTTTATTATTTTTAAAAGTTGTATTTGTGAAGTTTCCAGAGCCAGATACTGCACCACCACGAATAGCAATATTATTTTCAAAATAGTCATTAATACTATTCACATTTCCTTGTAGTGTTGTACCTCCAGTATAAGATTGTACAGATTCTAAAATAGTGTTATTAATAAATTTATTATTATAACTTTGTGCAGAAGAATGAATATATAGAATGGCAGTATAATAATCATTTGCAGTTATAGTATTATTAATAAATTTAGAATTACTAACTGTACCATTATGTATATAAAGTATAGTAGTTCTTGCGTCAGATTTAACTCCAGAATTATTTATAAATGAGCAATTATTAAGGAAGCTATTATATCCTAAAGAAACTAAGTTAGTCATATTGAAATTATTAATAAAATTACAATTAACTAAATTTTTAGTTGCACTAGATCCGTCATATATAAGAGTATAATTTGTATTATTTACAAAATTACAATTAGTAATATTAAAACCTGTACTAAATTGCATAATATATTCTTGAGGATATGTATCTTTACCACTAAAATTTGCAATAGTTAAATTCGCTAAATTCACTTGAGTATAAGAACCAAATTTAAACAACCAGTTTTGAACTTCACCATCTAAAATAGTATTAGCACTACCAATAATAGTTAATATTCCTAAATCATTGAAAGACATATTAACATTACCAATACCCTTATAGACACCATCTTTAATAATAATAGTTGGATATATTGAAACTGCAAAACCTCTATTAATAGCATTTTGAATTGTTTTAAATGGGTTATCCTCAGTTCCATCTCCAGAATCATCATTTCCACTATTAGAAACATAGTAAGTGACAGAATCCCTATTAATAGTTACATTTATAACACCAGTTCTAACAGAAGTTACATTTTCAGAACCTACATAACCTGAAACAACATACAAACCATCATTGAATAACTGTGTGAATGTATAAGTGGCTATACCACTTGCATTAGTAGAATTACTTTTATTTAAAATACCATTTATAATAAAATAGACAGTTCCACCACTAATAGCATTGCCCATATCATCAGTTAAAAGAGCATTTAAGCGAATATTACTTGGTTTATTAACATTGACAGTTGAATTGCCTAAAAAAGTCAGATTAGAATTGAAATTAGCCCAGTCAGACTTAATAAAGCTCAGATTATTTTTATTAAAACAGTTAATTACAGTATTGTTTTTAAGGTAGATATTTCCCCCAATGTATAAAATAGGAGTTGAATCGCTATTTGGAGCTGAACAGTTTATAAATGTATTATTTACTATAGAACCTCCATTCATATACAGAGTACTATAAATCCAAGAACTAGTACTATTTATAGTGTTATTAATAAAATAACAATTGTATACAAATGAATTTGCATCTGATGAATAAATAATATTAGAATCTACAATGTTATTTGTAAAATTACAATTATTAAGTTTTATTATGTAACCAAAGATCGCTCCACCATAAGATGCTGCATAATTATTATTAAATACAGAATTAACAATATTTAAATTAGCACCATACTCACTGTAAATTGCACCACCATAAGATGTTGCATAGTTATTTTCAAAATTACAATTATTAATTGATAAATTCCCACTATTAATTATTGCTCCACCATTAGTACTTTTACAATTACGAATAGTTAGATTATGCAAATAAACAATAGAATCAGCTTTTATATCAAATATAAAGCTAATAGAATCACCATCAATAAAAGTTTTATCTTTACCCTTACCAATGATACTTATACTTCCACCTTGACTAACATGAGCTTTATTAATCACAATTTCAGTATTATTACCTTTACCACGATAAGTACCTTCATCTAAATAAATATTAACATTACTAGAATCATGTGACTGATTAACAGCTTTACCAATAGATTGATAAGGGCTATCAACAGTACCATTATTAGATGAATCATTACCACTAGGTGAAACATAAATGTCACTTGAAGCAGCAGAGACACTAGCTAACCCTAAAAATAAACATATTATAAGTAAAGCACTAATGATGAAAAAATTATTCTTTTTCAAAAAAAATTACCTCCTATGTATTTTTTATTTAAATTATAAAATAATAGCTAAGCAAATAATAAAAATAGGAATTTCTCATATTTTTAGAAGTAATCAGTAGATAAACCAAATAAGAAAATTAGATATTAAAGTTAAGTTGATAAAGTTTAAAGTATATTTGATTAACTATTGAATATAATTATAAAAAAAGGAGTATATAAAATTAACTAAAACATTGAAAAAACTAAAAATAAATTGAAAAATAAATAGATATTCAAAAAATAAGTATTAATGATTAGATACCAGTGTATATGATATATATCAACATATTGTATTAATCCAATAAAACCATGACAATATTGTTAATTAAAATAATGAGTAATTAAAATCATAAATTAACATATAGCTTTTAATATAATCACATCAATCCATTATATAAATATATTGAAATAAAAAGACCATTAAGTGTACAGAATAATTATTAATTTAAATTTAATTAAAAAATTAGCTGATTAGTTTAGTATGTTTAAAAACGGACCTGAGGGGATTTGAACCCCTGACCTATGGATCCGAAGTCCATCGTCATATTCCAGGCTAGACCACAGGCCCCTAAGTGATTTGAAATATTAAAAACAAATATCAACAACAAATAATATCAAATTAACTTAACTTATCTAAATAAGTAGTTCTAAAATAACTTTAGTCATTATAGTATAAATAGTTTTTAAATATTGTGTAAAAATAATATATATCTAAAAATAACAAAAAATATCATAAAACTAATAAAAAGTGAAAGTAATGAATGGTAAAACTAATAAAAATTAATAAAAAGTAAGTTTAAAAATTAAAAATATTATTAGAGTTAAAATAAAAAAATAAAAGAATATTACTAAACTTTAAATTTTTTTAAATTATTTTTATAGTTAGATTCAACAACTGCCTTATTATAATTTACATTAACATATTTAGTATACTTTTTATGAGTTGAATACTTAAAGAAGGTAAATTTTTGAGTCAGTTGTTTACCTTTAGGTATTGACTTTACTGTAAAAATCTTTCCTTTTTTACCATAACCTATTTTAATTCTAAATTTCCCAGATTCAGCTGTCCCTTGATTTTTAATAGTTATAATATATTTATTTCCAGATCTTTTGATAGATTTAATAGTTAGGTCTGCTTTGAATCTTTGATAATTAGAAGTTTTAAAGGAAATTTTATTATTTTTATAGTTTGTTTCATTTATAGCTTTATTGTAATTTATTTCAACATATTTTGTATATTTTTTATGAGTAGAATATTTAAAGAAATTTACATTAATTGTTTTAGATTTATTTGGATCAATTGAACCTATTTTAACTATTTTATACTTTTTACCAAACCAAATCTTAAGTTTAGAAGCTTTAGAAGTTGATTCACCTTGATTTTTTACAGTAATTTTGTATTTATAATTTCCTGATTTTTTAACATGAGTTATAATCAAATCAGCATGATTTTTTACAGTATAATATCCTGTAACATTGCAAGATCCTTGTGTATCATCATCAACAAATAAAATTACAAACTTAGTCTTACCTATATTTAGTCCTGAGAATCCAAAAGTAGCTATTCCATTAGAAGTAGTATTAGCCAAATAAACCTTATTTCCAATTATTAAATATAAAGTTTTACCAGACAAGGCTTTACCTGCACTATTTTTTAATACAGCTTGAATAATACTAATTTTTCCTATTTCTGAAGGAATTGAATAAAATGTAAGGATAGATTTATCTTTAATTTTAACTATTCCTTCATTAGACCCATTTAAATGATTATAAGAGACCAAAGCATCTGCTTTCAAGTTATAAGATCCAACATTTAAGCCTTTTCTTTCAATATAATTATAAACAGCTATACCCTCAGAATTTGTTCTGTTTGAGCCAACATAAAACCCATTCACATAAAAATCAACTTTAACATTAGAAACAGAATTATTTCTTTTATCTGTTACTTTAGCAGACAGTTTAACAGAGCCACCTTTTATTCCAGTAGAATTGAGTATTATAACTTCAATAGGAGCTTTATTAACAGTTAAATTAGAATATATAGTGTAATCTTCAAAACCATCTTTAATAATTACTGCTTTAATCTGATATACTCCATAATTTAATCCATTAAATATTTTATTCCAATTAAATCCTGCAACCCCATCAGTAATATAGCTTTCATTAAATAATGTCCATGTTCCCTCATAAAAGACATAAAATTTGACTTTAGCACCATTGACATCTCCTGTTTGGCTATTAACATGGAATGTTGAATTAGCAGTACCATTAACTTCAGTTGAAACTGGTGGTAATGTTGCTTCAAAAGAGTGATAATAATTTCTTTCAATAACATTCATCCCTGCAATTGAACTTACAGAATCTTTTCCTTTTTTCCCATCCATATCAGTAGTATTTAAAAAATTATATACAATTTTATTACCTGATGTATTAGTACAATTAATAGCATATTCTCCTGAAGAGATTATTGAATTATTAGTGATATTGTTACCATTTGAATTAGCAATAAGTAAAATACCAGCATTACCATAAGGAATAACATCATGGTGTGTTCCTTCAAGTGGTGTAGTTAATCTATTACCATTAACATTGATTGTATTATAAGAAATAGAGTTTCCAGAGGAGGAATAAAGAGCAATTCCATAACTATAACTACCCTGAGACTCGATATTATTATTTGAAATTATATTATAGTTGGATTCAAAAGCTTCTATTGCATAGTTTACTATTGCTGAAGTTCTAATTGTGTTATTAGCAATTGTATTTAATTGAGATTTTTCAAGTGTTATACCATAGCTATAGTTGCCTCCCCAACATTCAAAAGTATTATCAGATACGATAGTATCATAACTATTTTGACCAGAGATAAAACCAGACACAAAATAAGGTCCAACAAGAGTGACCCTATTATTTTTAAAAATATTGTTTTTAGCTGTAGTTGAATTTGTTCCTGTTGGAGATCCTAATACACCCATTCCATATAAAAACGGATCTTTAGCTATTATCTCTATTATATTACCTATTACTTCATTATTATGACTATCATAATAGATATCTATACCTACAATTGAATTTTGACCATCATTAATAGGATCAATAGCATTTTCTAAAGCAGAAGTCGCATATATACGATTATTAATTATTTTATTATTATCAGAACCGATTAATATAATACCATAAGTTCTATAAATTTCTGGAATTATATGAGTACCATCATCATCAGTACCTCCAACACAAGTACCACCAGTACAAGTACCATCAACACAGGTGCCTCCAACACAAGTACCACCAGTACAAGTACCTCCAACACAAGTGCCATTATCACATTCAGTACAATTTCCAACGTGATGATTGTATAAGTCTTTAGTTCCAGTAACATTTATAATATTATCTTGGATTGTGCAATTATTAGCTCCATCAAGGAAAATTCCAAATGTTAAGAAGTCACCTTTCACAGTGATCCTATTATATTTAATTTTAGCATTATCTGATTTAGAAATCCAAATTCCATAAGCTGTTTTTGTATGATTCAAAGTTATATTACAATAATTAATTTCAACATTATTTGCTTCTACTATAATTATCCCCATATTATTAGAATTGATTATATTTATAGAATCAATTCTAGCCCCATCAATAATAATTTTAAATGTAGTATTGTAAAAGTAAGCTCCATTTCCTTCAATTTTAACTACACGATTTATAATTATGTTCTTATTATAAAAGTTTCCTGAGATAATTAAAATGTCTCTATCACTTACATTACTTGTTAAAGTTCCATCACTTGTAAAATAATCATCATAATTACTTTCATTTACATAATGAGATTCACCATCAAATATTGGAGTTGAATTTGGAATTGACACTACACCATTAGGATCCCTATATTTTCCACCTCCATAAATAATATTACCCTGACCGTCAAAAAGTATAGATCCAGGACTATCATCAGCATTTTTCGCATCAACTGCAAATTCTCCAGTAGTATTTAGTTTATTATTTTTTATAATAACATTTTTAGGGAATTTACTATTAGATGCTTTATCTAACATTATACAAACACCATTAGTAGAATTTATATAATTATTTTCAATTAAGATCAAATTGTTAGTTCCAAAAATAGAAATTCCTTTTCCAGCTTTAGTTGCAATAGAATTATTTTGAAGTGTTATATTTTCACTAACACTAACTTGCATAGCATATCCATTAATAGTGAAAATTGTATTATTTCTTATTGAAGAATTAGTACCTGAAAACTCAATCCCTACTTCATTAGTTGTAGACTGGTTAATATAATTATTAATTATATTAATATAATTTCCACTTGCGGAAATTCCTATACCTGGTTTATCAGAAGTACCTTTAGACTGTAAATCATTGTCAGTTATATTAATATAGTTTCCTGAAACTGAAATACCTCTTTGAGCACCTCTAACTTTATTATTTTTTATATTGTTATAATCACCATTACTTATAGCTATTGCCCAGCACCAATCTCCAGAAACCCCATATATTATATTTCCAGATATATTATTATTGGTAGAAGATTTACTACCTGAAAAATCAGCAAAAGCTGCTGTACATAGATAAATACAGTTTGAACCATCGGATTCAAGTGTGTTATTTTCTATTACATTATAATGAGAATCTCCTAAAACAATTAATGAGTGTGTTTGGCCTTGACCTGCATTGTTAGGAGTTTGTTTTATTGTGTTTCCTATAATTCTATTATAATTTGATCTAACAACAGGAATAGAATAAGCATTAAGACCGTTTAGAGTGAAGCTACAATTTTCGATTTTATTGTACTGAGTTCCAGTTAAATGAACTCCATGCCCATTATTATTACTATTATTAAAAGTTAAATTTGTTATATTTGAACCAGAACCAGTATTAATAATAGTAATAGTACATTTAACCAATTTACCATCACCCTTTGTTGTAATAATATTTAATGGTATGGATATTATAAAGTTTTTATTTGTTAATGTTCCTTGAATATATAAAGTATCTCCAGCATTAATTCCTGATCTAATTGATCCATTATTATAAAAAAAGTCATTATAATTGGAATTATTTATAATATAAGTAACAGGAGTACTAGCAATAATCATATTTTGAACATTTAAAGAAGATTCAGTTGAAAAAGGCTGATCTATAATAGAGCCTAATCCAGAATTAGAATCTTTAAAATTATTATAATCATTATTAGATGTATTTTCTTTATTTGAATTACCATTACCATTTAAATTATTATCATTAACACCATTAACATCAAAACTATCATCAGCATTGTTATCATTAACAATATTAGCATCAACCAAATTAGAATCAATAAAATTGCCATTAATACTATTATCATTAACAGCATTATTATCAAAACTATTAGTATCAGCAGCATTTGCTGTTCCTAATGCTAAAAAAATTAAAAGAACAATAAATACCATAGTTATTTTTAATTTTCCCATTTTTTCCCTCAAATTATTTTTTTATCGAATTAAATTCAATTGAATATAAAAATTACAATTCTATTAATTATAACAATTAATTTAAAGTCATAAAAAAACTTTAAAATATTTTTTAGCTAAATTAAATCAAATTAAATAATATTTTATGAATTTAAATTAATTAATAATAAAAAATTTATAAAGATTACTTTATATAAATTCAACATCATTTGATATTATAATTCTTTTAATAAATTCTTATTAATAAATATTCCTATATTTTTTAAAAAAACAAAGAGAAGATAAAAAAAATTATGACAAAAATGAAAATAATAATAAAAAATGAGAATAAAAATAAAAAAGAAAATAAAAAATAAGAATAAAAAGAAAAAATTAAGATAAACTTTTCTTTAATCTATATATTTATATTTAAACCTTAAATTTTTTCTTATTATTGTTATAATTAGATTCTAAAGCTTTTTTATTATAATTTATCTGTGCAATCTTAGTATATTTGTTATTAGCTAATTTTTTTAAGAATTTTACTTTTAATGTTATAGATTTGCCAGGGTTTATTCCTTTGGCTGTAGCTAGATTGTATTTATTTTTTTTATAGAATATTTTTAACTTAGATATAGTAGACTTAGCTGAACCTTGATTTTTAATAGTAATTTGATAGCTATTGCCCTGTTTTTTGACTTTTTTAATGATTAAGTCTGGTATTCCTTTAACAACCTGATATTTAGTATTAGAAGATTTCAATAAGGCTGTATTTCCTACATAATCGGCAGTGACTCTGAATTTACCCACTTTAAGAGAGGAAATCTTAAATGTAGCTACACCTTTAGAATTAGTAGTTGCATAATAAAGTTTTCCATTGATTTTTAATTGGATTTTAGTATTAGCTACTAAATTTCCATCTTCATCTTTAAGAATCGCTTTAATAGTAGCAATTTTCCCTTTATAGATTGTTTTTGTAAGTATGTCTAAGGTAGTTTTTTTGGGAGTGTTTCCAGATATTAGATCAGAAGATTTATCAGTGAAGATAGCCGCTTTTCCAACTTTTTTAGCATTATCAGAAGTGACTATATTGTTTTTTATTGTATTTTTAGAATCTATATCACTTCCATTAATGAATATTCCATAATCTCCTCCTTTTTTATAAATAGAAGTTATCTTATTATTAATAATAGTTATATTAGAAGACCCTTGAGTAAAAAATATTCCTCCATGCCCAAATCCAATTGAATCAAAGCCATTAACAATTTTACTAGAATCAATACCTTTAATTATTATAATATTTCCTTCAACAAGATCACTTAAAGCTCCTGCAGCTGCATAACCATAAACTGCATCACCATCTCCTGTAATATTATTATTCTTAATAGTATTATATAAAGAATTATATGATTGAATTAAATAAATCATACCGCCCTTTGCATTGATATTATTAGAAATTATTTGGTTTTTATTTGATTTTTGTGTATAATCCCAAGCAGACATGTCACTTATTGCAATACCATAAACAAAATTTTTACCATATAAAGAAAGAATGTTATTTGATACGATAGTTCCAATAGCTCCAGTTAAAGAAATACCTCCTGCATAATATCCAGAATTTATATTTATTTTATTTCCACTGATAGTATTATTTATAGTATTATAGCCATAAGATCCAAGAGAAATGCCATAGAAATATACTGGATTTAAAGGATTAGGATTACCAATCATCTCAATATTATTATTCAAAATTTTATTTCTTACACTATCTCCTGTAATAGATATTCCAGTTACAGAATAATAAAGTGCATCTCCTACATTCATTATAAGTATTCGATTATTTTCAAGAATATTATCATTAGACTCTTCAATTGCTAAAACACATGAATCACTTATCATATATAAATCTTTAATAAGTGATCCAGAAGACCCATCTTTTAAGATAATTTGACAAAATGAAATCACAGATGTCTGATTGAAAGGAATAATAGTTAATTTTCTGTCAATATTAAATTTCTTTTTATTTAAATTTCCTAACCTAAGTGTATCATTATTAGTAACATTAATATTAGCTAAAAAGTCTCCATTATTATCAAAAAAGTTATAATAAGATTCATCATCAATAAAGAATGTTTGTAGATTGTTTGCATATGTAAAATTTTGAGGAGGATATGATTCATTAACCCAAACAATGACTCCATTATTTGTTTCAAGCCTATTATTTGTAATATTTATATTGTTACAACTAGTAGCACTGCTTCTTGAAAATAAAATAATAGGATTATTTCCTGTTGGAATAACATCTGAACCTTTACTAACAGAAGTATAATCTCCACCATAAACAGTTATGTTATTTCCTAGGATATTCATATATCTGGATCCATATGCAGCAATTCCATATACTGAAACTCCTTTACCATAAATATTATTGTTAGCTATGGTAAAAATTCCATTATTGTCTGGATCGATTGAATATATTTCATTCATTGTAGGATTATCAAAGTAAACACCTAATTGAAACAGTTCTATTAAATATAAAACTTTTCCATACCCTTTGATAATATTATCACTAATATTTACATTAGAGACAGTATGCTCAACACTTGCTGTTGATGGAACCAAATCAGATACTACAATTCCATAAACAAAGTTTTCAGATTTTAAATCTAACTGATTTTTAAATATTGTGAGATTAATTATAGAATCGGCTTGGATACCCCAAATACCTCCTCCAGAACCAGATCCATTTACAACACCAGTTATTATATTATTACTAATTATATAATTCATTGGATTCATACCTGGATTAGAATATCCCCCAGATATATCTGGCTGAATATACATTCCATAAGTACGAAGAGCTTCACCCACCATATTAATAACATTATCAGATATATTTATAAAATTTCCAGCCCCTATAGAATAAATACCATAAAGATTACCAGAAGCTGACATTAAGCTAGTTCCCCTAATATTAATAATATTATTAATAACATTAATATTAGAAACATCACCATCTAAATTAATAGCCATTTTATCAATATTATCAAAAATAAGATTTTTAATTATAGATCCAGAAGCATCTTCACTTATTTTGATTGTAGAATTAATAATTTTACCAGATTTTTTACCATCAATAATGACTTTTTTATCAAAATTTAATTTTTTATTAGTTAAAGTTCCATTGATGAATAAAGTATCTCCATCTTCAAAGTCAGAGTCATCTTTAATTTTTCCATCTGAATCAAAGTAAATATCATAATTATCATCATTAATTGATATTTCTTTAGATGAATTTGTTGAAGTAGACGAACTTGTTGAAGTACCATTTTCATCAGATGCACTTACAGTTCCCATAGCTATAAAAATTAAAAAAATAGCTAAAAAAAATGTGAATTTTTTTGATATCATTTATTTTACCTCATATATTTTTATATTTGAATTTAATTAATTTTTATAAATTTATCCTATTATTATACCTCTAAATATTAAGAAGGAATATTAAAGTTAAATTTATAAAAATAATGATGAAAATAATAGCTAAAAGATAATGTTTTCATTCTATTATTTTGTTCTATTGTTTTTATTCCTCTGATTTATTTCTAACATATCCTACAACAAATAAACCTATTAAAGCTAATACTGCAACTATAAATGCTGCAGAAACACCAGATTCTTCACCACTAGTATTCTGTTGATTTTTATCAACTTCATATGATTTACTATCTCCTTGACCAGCTGCAGAACTAGATTGATCACCTTGAGATGATGAATCTCCACTTGTTCCAGCTTCACCATTCGGACCATTGGCACCAGATTCTCCAACTGAATTACTGTCTCCAGAACTCCCATCTGGATTCATTGCTCCCTGTGTATTTGGAGAATATTGGCTTTTTCCTTGATAACCAGATAAATCTTGATTTCCCCAATCTTTTAATTGTCCTTCATATCTTTCAGTGCCTAAAATTGCACTAACATCATATTTAACCTTTGTTGAAGATTGTAATTCTTCCAAAAACTTCTTTTTTTCAGCATAAGATAAAGATGAAGCTTGAACAAGCCATTTATTAAACTCTATATTTGCACAAGTATGGTGACAACAAGCTACCCCATATTGAATAACTGCCTTTATATATTTGTCTATTAACTTCTGTAATACTTTAGGATCTGCTTTAAACATTCCCTTTTGAGCAACAACAAGAACCCAGCCTGCCATACTTTGAAAAGACGCAGACTTATAATCAGCATTAATATCAAATGATGAATCTAAAAGATTTTTAGCTAAACCATTCCATACACTATCTGAAATTAAACCTTTTCCATTTTTTCCAGTAGCTGTTGCTGCAAACCCATATACATTTTCATATTTTTCTGCATAGGATAACCATCCTGAAGCGGTTTCCAAAAGTTTATCCCTCGATTTTGGATTTAAAAGCATAGTTCTTATTTCAAATGTTATTTCTTCCTCTAAAGTTCTACTTATATAATTATTAGAGTTTCTAATATCTACAATTCCAGTATCAGGATTTGCACCTAAATATTGACTAGCTCCAAGTAAACCTCCAAACCAATCATAATAATCATCACTATCTAAAAATCTCCATGTACTATCAATATTTTGAGTTATTAAGTCTGTTTTTCCAAGAAGGTATTCATAAGTCTCTCTTTTTTCACTTACAACTAATCTACCATTTTCATCAACAGTCCAAGAGTTTGATACTCTTGAAAGATAGATTTCTGCTAAGTCTTTAGTAAGGTTTGTACTATTCCACCATTTATTAGTATTTGGAATATAATCACTCATACCAGTTCCTTCAAGAATAGCACCTGGAAGACCAAATATACGATCTAAAGAAGGAGTTTCATTATAATGTTTTTTAACATAATTCCATTTAAAAGATTCATCAGCATCATTTACTAATTTTACTGCATTAACCATTAAAGAAATCCAATAAACATTACTTGTAACAGCACTAGCATAAACGTCAATACGAGGACGATTAATTATTTTGCCATTGGATAGTTTAATTTTTAAATCATCTAATGGTATTAAGTTAGCACCAGTTACTTTTCCTGTTTTATCCCATTCAGGTGAAACACCTAAAAAGTACAAAAATTCAGCTATACCAATACCTTCAGTACGTAATATTTCAGTACCCCACATTACAAGTCCAACTAACTCAGGAAACTTACCATTCTTTTCATAATACTGAACTAACAATTGATCTACAATCTTCTTACCGGCTTCCCAAGCTGCTTGACTTGGCATTTTAGTAGTATCTGTAGTATGAATATTTCTACCAGTAGGTAATGATTCACCATATGCAGGATCAACAGCTAATCCAGGTAAAACATATTCCCCAGATAAAGCCTTTAATATTGATTCCCACTCCATATTATCTTGAATATTCCTTATAGTCTGATTACAATAATCAAGATTAGACATAAAAGTTTCATCATTAATTCCCGATTCATTGAAAAATTCAGTCATATTAGTAATATTTCCCATTAAAAGCTGCTCTATAAAATTTATTAACCATTCTTGAGTTTTATTAGTTACATTAGAATATTTTTGATCATATTTCATATAATTATAATCTATATTTTCATATTCTGGATAAAGCATATTCTTAATATAATTATATATATGAGTTTTAGATGATACAATTGTAATAACCTCTTGAACCATCTCATCACCAGTCAAAACATAACCTAATGAATGTAAACCAAATGTGATAATATCATTATCTAAATCTTCAAGATAGTGATGAAGTTCATCTAACCATTTGTCAAAATTTTGATTTTTAGTTGGACCCTCAAAATAAAGTTCTTTTGAAAGATTTAATATAAGGTTTTTGTATGATTCAGCAAGAGAAGCATCCCCCATTCTTTTATGTTCATTGTAACTACTTATATAACCATTTAATTTTACTAAATCACCATATAACTCAGAAACAACCATTGCTGGAGTCATGTGGCTTATTACAAGAGCCATTGATCTTTCTTTAGCTATTAAAGCTTCTCCAGGATTAGAAACAATATATGGATAAATATTAGGAATACCGGATAATTCAAAAGTCCAATCATCTCCTTGTAATCCTATAGATCTTCCAGGCAAGAATTCTAGAGTACCATGAGTTCCCATATGAATCATAGCATCTGCTTTAAAAACTTCTTTAAGCCAACAATAAAAAGTTATGTATTGTTGATGAGGAGGAAGAGTCAAATCATGATAATTTTCCACTTCTTCCCATCCCCTACTTGGTTGAAAAGTTATAAAAATATTTCCACACATCATACCAGGAATTACAATATAAGAATCATTATAAACCATTATATCTCCAAGACCAGAACCCCATTTTTTAATCAATTGATCCTGGAGTGTTTTGTTTAAACTTTTATAAAATTTTATATATTGAAGTAAATCAACTAATTGATTATTCTTATTAAGGTCAAAATATTTAAGATATGATTCTATTATTGCAAGATCATTTGGATCTTTTACAAGTTTATCCCACTTACCTTCAACATAACTATCTAAAAGCCCTTGTGCCCATGACCCCTTATTACCAAACATTGAAAGGAGAGTATAAAGTGTTGTAGAATTAGGAATTTCTTCTTCAGACATTCCAATATTATATCCTGCTCTAGATAATTGGACTAATAGATCATGAACACTTTGGAAAACATCTAAATAAGAAGCTCCAATTTCTGCTTTTCCAGGAGGATAATTATATAAAATAACAGCTATTTTTTTATCAAAATTATCTTTTTCTTTTAAGTTAGCCCAACCTAATGTGGTTTCTACTAATTTTTTAACACCATCTTTTATAATACGAGAATTTCCATCCTTATCAACATAAGAAACTGCAATAGCCCCATACACACCTTCCATACTAGGGATAGTAACACCATATGTCCATTCTGATTGTGGACCATACTGACTATTATAACTATATTCGCTTATATCATTCAATGCTTTTAAAATTTCAACATTAATCTTTGTAAATTCATCAATAGCTCCACCATTACCCATATTATTATAATCCATAGACCAACTATATAAGGAGTTTACAGCAACTATATTGAATTTTGAACTCATATCTAAGAGAATTGAAGCCATTGATGGAGAAGTTACTCTTTGAAAGACATTGAATGCTGGTCTTTTCTTTAATTCATACTCCTTAATTAAAGCATCTACTAATGAACCCCCATAACCATAGCTAGCTATAATCACATAACCAGATTCAGTGATATTATTAGCTTTTTTATATTCATTATATATACTTTCAAATCTTTCATAAAGATCTGAAATACTTGTACCATTAAGCCATTCAACATAATTTTCCACCATCCAATTTAAACTACCTTGATTATCACTATTAAAACCAGGATTTGTTCTAATCCAGTTGGCCACATCAATAGGGTCAGGTCTAAAATCTATTACTTGTTGTTCCAAATTAGGATGGTATATTCCCCAAATAGCATCTATTAATGGGGTCCTGTTTGTATCTTCTGTAGGGTCAATGTTAGATTCATTCATTAAAAATAAAATGTAATCAAATAAATTTTCCATATTCTTAATTAAAACTTCACTAAGAGCAACTTCCTCGGCTTGATAATATGTTCCAACAAATGTATTTTCAACACTATGAAAATTACCTCCAATAAAATTTAAATCAATATCATTATCATAGTCACCAAAACAATAAGCGATATTACCTTTTTTATTTGCAGGAGTATCAATAAACCATTCATAACTATATTCAGCTTTTCCTGTCATATACATATCAATATAAATAAAATTGGCATAATCAAGTATCCATTGCATTTTCAATAACTCAGTTTTACTTGCTTGAGAATCTAAAAAATAAACCCTATCACTTATATTCATTAATTTATCAATTTTAACTTTATTACCACTATAAGGAGTTACAAAAATAATATCTGGAACAAATAAATGAGTGAAATTATCAGAACTATAGTTTAATGTCTTAGTACCTGAATAAGACAAATAATTAGAATAAGAAATATTTATTAAATAGGTTCCAGGATTTAATGGATTAGAAATATATTTACCATATTGATCAGTATAACCATATGAAACAAGATTGTTTGATAAATCAGTTATTCTCACATAAGCTCCTTTTACAGCAAAACCATCTTCACTAAGTTTTTTTGAGCTTTTGTTATATGCTTCTTTTACAATAACAGTGATTTTAGAGTTTGAAGCTACAGTTTGAACAGAATTAGATTTTACATTTGAATTAGCAGTTTCAATAGTGTTAACATTCTTATTACTAACAATATTAGTATCACTAATATCATTAGAATTAGATGAATCAGTATTTTCTGCAAAAGAAAAATTCATGAAGCATATACTAACAAAAAATAATATAATTAATATAACAAATATTTTTTTAAAATTAATTCCCATGAATTTTTCCTCCTAGTATTTTTTATAAATTTTTTAAAGTTTTATTCAATTATTTAAAATAATATATTCTTGATTCATCCAAATACTGTGTAATTATTCATTTATTATTTATTCACAAAATTATTATGTACAATTATTTATAGTTATCATATAAAGCTATTAATAGCTATTAAATCTATTATAACCATTATCTACTATTTATCTTACTACAAATGACAATTTATTATTATATTCAAGTCGAGTGCTAGAAGTTTTGATTATTTTAGGTTTTAAGTTGAATTTACCCTTTTTAGATGTTAGTATCCAATATAATCTTGCAGATTTTGATTTATGAACTTTTAATTTTTTCAAAGTCCATGTAAGAGTTCTTTTTTTTGCATTATAGATAACTTTACCAGTAGAAACCTTTGGTTTGAAGTATTTAAACTTTTTAGGAATCTTATAAGATATTTTAAATGAAGATTTTTTAGGACCAACATTTATCAAAGTGGTTTGAATATATACTCTTTTATTTTTAACCAATCTATTATTAATTACAAATAAAGTAGAAGAAGGTATGCTAAATGTTTTTGATTTAGTAACACTAGTATGGTTTTCATCACCATTAAATACAGCTTTGATAGTAAATTTACCTATAAATTTAACTTTATAAATTAAGCCTGCCATAGTTTGATAATTAATTGTTCCATTGCCAACTAACTTATTATTTACATAAAACTTAACTTTTTTACCGACTAAAGATGTTATACCCTTATTTAAAGTAACTATTATTGCACTTTTTTGATTATAATACCCTTTAAATTTATTGATAGAAATTTGAGTTTTAAGTTTTGATACAGATAATTTTCCTGTTGCATCATCAGCTTTATAATCATTACCATTATATTTAGAAGTTACAAGTAAATTACCCACTTGATCAAGCCTATAAGTAAGTTTAGCTAAACCTTGGCTATTTGTAGTGGCTTGACCAATTCTAACACCATTAATCTCAAAATAAATGACTTTTTTAGAAATACCAATATTATTCTTATCAGTAAATAAAGCAGTTAATGTAATATTTTTCCCAAACATTCCAGAAGCAGGATATACTTTTAAATAAGATTTAGCTCCTTGAATAGCCATTCCTGCTTCAACATCTTCAGTAGGATAATCAGTTCCAGAATAACTAGCTCTTATAACAAAATTATCATAAGCTGGTGGTTTATAATTAAAATTAGCTATTCCTTGTTCATTTGTATTTGCTTCACCCACCTTCACATCATCAACATAAAAAATTATTTTTCTATTACTAAGAGGGTTATTATTTTGATCAGTTAAAGTAGCACTTAAAACAACACCTTCATCATAACTACCATAGACATTAGGAACAGATAATTTTCCAGAATAGTTATTTTCATTATAGTCAACATTAGCAGAATTAAAACTATTATAATCAGAAGAAGTATTAGAAGTATTGGAACTAGTAGAAATATTAGAAGTAGTAGAATTATTAAAAGTATCAGTATTATAATTAGTAGAATTAACTTCAAAATCACCATAACTATTAGTATAAAAATCATTATCTAGAGCATTTTCTACTTCAGAAGCATTTGTTTCTTCACAAGCTAAAGAAATAAGAGCTAAAAACAATATAAATGAAAATATTAAAATTTTAAAATGACTCTCTGAATTTTTATACATACATAAACCCTTTTAATTCAATGCTAAAAATTAATGATATTTAATAAACTATAAACCTGAAAAATTATATTAATGTACTAAATTAATTATAATAAATAATCTATATAAATGTTTCCATTTAAAATGATTAAATATAAAGTTCAATTGATATTATAAGAAAATAAATTAATAGAAATTTACTGAAGAAAATAAGAATATACCTATACAACTTATAAAAAACTTATAAAAATAGTTAAATTTAATAAAAATTGATAAAAATGATTGAAATTAATAGAAAATAATAAAATAATTAATAAAAATAGCTAAAAAAAATAACCATCAAAAAAATCTAAAAGTTAAAAAACAGAAGTATGAAAAATTAAAAATAACTTTAAAAAATTAAAAATAAAAAATTAAAAATAAAACTTTAAAAATTAAAATTTAAAAAAAATTTAAAAAAGAAATAATTAATAAATATAAAAACTATCTCTTTTTAACCCTTAAAACTCCTATAAAAGCTAATAATACTGCTAAAACAGCTATTGGAATAGGCATACCTGTGTTTTTCATACTTACACCATTTGCATGATTATGCTCAGGAGTTGGATTAGGATTAGGATCAGGAACTGGTAATACTTCTACAGTAGCTGAAGCATTATGTTTCTCAGGTGAACCATCGAAAGAGTCAGTGAAAACTTCTGCAATATTTACAATAGCACCTAATTTTTCAACTACAACAGTAAGTGTTAATTGAGCTGTTTCACCAGTAGGAATATCACCAATATCCCATAACCCAGTTTTAAGATTATATGTCCCGTAATTGGTTTTGTATGAAATTAATTTAAGGCCATCAGGAAGTTTATCAATTGCATAAACACCTATAGCTGTATCTGGACCCCAATTTTTAACTGTTAATGTGAAATAAACTGTTTCATGAATAAGTGGTTTAGGATTATTAACAGTCTTCTTAATTGTAATATGTGATTTTTGTATTGAAGTTTTAACAATAGCTGACTTATTACCTTCAGGATCAGTTTCTGAGCTAATTATTCCTATATTTGTAATTTCATTTGTAGCATTCTTAGCAATTATTCCATTAACCCATATAGTAACATTGCTTCCAGGAGAAATTGAAGATACAAGATAGGTTAAATTTAGTGGACCATTGAAAGCTGTCCAAGGAATACCTGAAGATGTTGAATAATGTGTATTCAATAATATATTAGTATCGAAATAATCATACAAGGATACATTTAAAGCATCAGAAGGCCCTAAATTAGTTATCACAATAATGTATTGTATTGGATGACCTCTTACTATCTTTTCAACATTAGCTACTTTAGTAATTGTTAAGTTTGCAAGTGTAATTACAGTTGTATTTACAGTTGGAGATATAACTTCATCAGGAGTTGTTAATGAAACAACAGTAGCATTATTAAACATCATAGTTCCATTAGGAGTAGAAGCATTAACAGTACTCTTAATTTCTAAATTAAAAATATCATCAGCATCAACAAATCCATTAAGGAAAAGACTAGAAACATCTAACACTAAATTTCCATTAAATGAAATCCAATTAGACCAAGACCCTCCATTAATATTATAACGATAAGAAGCATTAATCAACCAACTAGGAATACTATCAGATAAAGTCACATTCCAAGCAGCAGAAGGACCATGATTTTTCAAAATAATAGAATAAATCAAACCATTACCAGCATAAACAAGAATCTTATCAACAGATTTATTTAAAGATAAAACAGGTGATGAAATAACAGTAGTATTAACTGGAGGAGATATAACTTCAAAAGGATCAGTGCTAGAATTAACACTAGCATAATTAACCAAAACAGTTCCATTAGGAACAGAAGAATTAACAGTAGTGTTAATCTCAACAGTCACATTTTCACCAACAGAAAGATAACCATCTGGTAAAACAATAACAAATGAACCATCAAAATCAGCCCAATCACTCCAAGAACCATTTCCAACCTTATATCTATAATGAGAATTAATCAACCCATTAGGAAGATTATCAAAGAAAGTTAGATTTCTAGAAACACTAAGTCCATTATTGGTCAAAACAATAGTATAGATAAGATTTTCACCAGCAACAACAACAATAGAGTTTACAGACTTATTCAAAGTTAAATTAGCTTGAGTAGTGACGTTTGTAATAAAAGAATCATTGTGAGATTCAGGATCGGTTGGAGAAGTAACAAATGCAGTGTTATTTAAAACAGTACCATTTGGAGTAGTAGGATCAACAGTACCATTAATCCAAACAACAACAGTTTGATTAACACCTAAAGTTCCTAAATATACTTCTCCACTAGGAGACCAAGCATGATAAGTAGTACCATTATCAACAGAATAATACAAACCAGTCACATAGCTTGGTAAATCATCTCTTAATAAAATATCAATCGCATCACTAGGACCATTATTCTTAATAGTAATAATATACTTAATCGGACCACCAGCAGTAACTTTATTATCACCAGACTTCACAATAGATAAACTAGCAACAGCAATAATAGTATTAGTCACATTATTAGATTCAACACCATCAGGATCAGTAGTTGAAGTGGCATTAGCACGATTAATTATAATAGTGCCATTAGGAGTAGATGCATTCACAGTAGAATTAATTTCTAAAGTAAAGATATCATCTAAACCAAAACCATTAGGGAAAAATTCAGAAACATTTAAAGCTAAATTTCCACCGAATGAAATCCAATTAGACCAAGAAACACCATTATCAAGACTATAGCGATAAGAAGAATTAAGCAACCAATCAGGGAGCAAGTCATTCAAAGTCACATTCCAAGCAACTGAAGGACCATAATTCCTCAAAATAATCTTATAAATAAGATTCTCACCAGCAACAACAATCAAAGAAGGATTGTTAGATTTATTCAAATATAAATTAGCATGAGTAGTAACATTAGAAGTTACAGACTTTTCAATCTCAGGAGTTCCATTAGAGCTTACATTAACAGTATTATTTAAAATAGTGCCATTAGGAGTAGTTGAATTAACAGTTGCATTAATTAAAAGTACAATAGTATCCCCATCAGCTAAATGATTAATTTTTAATGGATTAGAAGTCCAAGGAATCCAAGTAACCCCACCATCAAGTGAATAAAATTTTCCAACAACATATGGAGGTAAATTATCTTTAATAATGAGATCATAGGCATAGCTTGGACCATTGTTTATAATAGTAATAGTGTAATGTATAGAATTTCCAGCTATAACTATTGTTTCATTTACAGTCTTTTCTACATCAAGTACAGCTTTTTGTTTTATTTCAGTTGTGAAATTATCCTTATTATTATCAATATTTGGATCAGGAGTTGATGATGTAACATTAACTTTATTAGTTACATTTCCAATTGGTGCAGATGAATTTAAAGTTCCAGTTATGTTTATGAAAATCTTTTGACCAGAGGCAAGTTCTTCTATTACAATCCTATCCAATGGATTATTAAAATCATACCAATTTCCATTTAAATAATATTTGACATTTTTCATCCATATAAACCATTCTTGATCTATTAAATCATGAATTGTAACATTTATAGCAGAATCAGGCCCATTATTTCCTATTTCAATATAATAATTGAAAGACTCACCAGCATTAATAGTTATATTACCATTTTTAATAACATAAATATCAGCACCTAAAACATGAATAGTGGAGTTAGCATTTATCGGACCATATATCCTTGAATTATTAGTATCATTAATTGAAGAATAATTTAAAGCGACAATATTTGTTAAATTCTTACCTGCAAAGCTAGAATTACCAACAGTACAATTAAATATAATAGTAACATTTTGACCTACTGGAAGCTCATAGCCATCAACAGTATAAAATTTTAAAATATTAGAGCTAGCTAAACTATCATCAACATACCATCCAGTTGGAAGTATAGCAGAGCCAATTTTATAAATTAATCCATTTGGTATATTATCTATTATAACTAAGTTATAAGCAGAAGAAACACTTCCAAGTAAATGATTTATAACTAGCGTGAAAACAACATTTTCTCCTGGAACATAATTCTTTTTATCAGAATTTTTACTAATATTAAGTTTAGGTTCTACAACAGTGACATTTCTTGTATCAGATGAATTGAAACTATCATTAGATCCATTTACAAATATGATAGTTGCATTATTAGAAAGAACAGTTCCATTAAGATTAGTAGAAATGTTTTGTACTAAAACAGTGTAAATTAAGGTTATATTACCATCAGAAGTAGTATTTACCCAACCAAAGTTAATCTTAATCCTATTATTATCACTATTTATTATTAGATTATTTTTATATTGATAATCTACAGAATCAGAAGAAGAAACTTGAAGACTATCAAGTAAATAAAGTAATCCTTGAGGAAGTAAATCTGAAAATGTTAGATTTTTTGTGTATCCTTCAGGTAAATTTATTACAATTGTATATATTAACTTACCTCCAATTGAAGAAGTTTTATTATTTACATTCTTAGATATAGAAGGAGAAGTTGTATTAATCACATTTGTAACATTGCTAAATATATCATTTACCAAACCTTGAGATGAATTTCCAGTTCTCTCACCAGTAGTATCTCCAGGATTACCAATAGTAGCATTATTAGTTCCATGTTCACCAGGTAAACTTGTTCCAGTAGCATTAGCAATGTTAGTTATTTTAGACGCATAATCAATGTCTTGTGAAGCTTTAACATTAAATTTAATTGTAACATTATTACCAGAACTAATATTAAATCCTACAGGAGAAATAAACATGATTTTTTGACCATCATTAACTACAGTCCAACCTTCTGGGATTTCTATAATATTAATATAAGACAAACCATCAGGTAAATAATCAGTTATAATAATATCATAAACTGGAGCAGAACCATTATTTTGGAGTAATATAGTGTATGAAAATATTTCTCCACCTTTAATAGTAGTTTTACTCGGAGTCTTTTTAATGATTAACTTAGGAGTAACTACAGTCAAATTTTCAGCAGAAGAAGTAATAGACTTCTGACTTTCTGAAGCATTAGTAAATGTTAAGGTAGCATTATTAGCTATTTTAGTTCCATTCTGATTTCCAGGTATATTTAAAACAGTAACATTGAATATTATACTGATTAAACCATTATTTAATCCTTCACTGCCATTAAGTGTTATATTACCAAATGAAAGATTAAGAATATTGTTTAAAAAGTAACTATCAGATAAACTAATATATTCTCCAGGATTAGAACCAAAATTAAAATCTGAAGCTTTAATATTTATATTATTAATCATTATTTTAGCAGATCCGCTATTAAACCTTATATTATTAGATAAAATATCTTTAAGAACAACAGCAAGTGTTTTACCTTCAGGAATGATAATATCAATTTTATAAGTAATAACTTCACCAATTAATAAATAAATTCCTGTAGAACCTGGTTCTGAAGTTGAATTAACAGATTTTGAAATGTTTGGAGAAGTTGTTTTAAATGTTACAACATTAGAAACATTAGTATAATTTCTTGTTACATCATAATCATCAGGCATAGATGAAAAAGATACGTTTGCAGTGTTTGTGAAAGTAGAGTTACTAACAACATCAGGAATTACATTAACTGTAAAATTAAATGTTTGAGAAGTTCCATTTCCAATAAAAGTACCTTCATTAGCTATTATATAAATAATATTATTTTCTCTAATAAAAGTGAATCCAGAAATTTCATTAAAAACAACAGTACTTGAATTAAAGAATTTAGGATCTAAAATATCAGATATATTTAACCTATAAGCATTAGACTTACCATTATTAGTAACTATAATAGTAATTAATAATTTGTTTCCACCATCAACAGTAGTTACATTAGCACTTTTATTAATTTGTATATTTGGCTCAATAATATAAGTATTAACAGAAGATTTAAATGGTTCTTTAAGATTTTCATCCCATGTAAGATTTACATTATTAGTCTTTGTTAGGCCTGCCCTATTTGATGAATCATCTAATACTTGAGCAATTAAATCAATGTAAAAGATATTATCATTAGAAAGACTAGTAGTTATTCCACTAAATTTAAAAGTTAAAACTCCATTATTAATAGTAAAATTTAGATTACCAAGAGTACCTACCCAATCTGATGAATTTAAACTATAAGAAATATATTTATATCCAGTAGGCAAAATATCAGTTATTAAAAGGTTTGTAGCATTACATTTAGGTAATTTTACTAAAATACGATAGGTTACATTCTCACCAATAGTAACATTAGGAGATGAACCATGAATAGTTGAATTTATATAAGTTTTATTTATTTGAGGATCTCCAACCACTAAATTAGCTGATCCAGAACCATTATAATTTCTACTATCTGGATTAGGAGTAGATTCAATCCATGGGAGTGACCAATAAGAAACATTAGCTATATTAGTATGGTTAGTCCCTAAAACCGGATCAGGTAACACAGTTAAATTAAATGAAAATGTAGCTGATTGTCCAACATCAAGATTTCCACCAGCGTATGTTACAACTTTAGTAACAGGATCATAATTAAAGGTAAAACCTGATGGAGTAGATATTTCTACAACATTAGAACCAGTTAAATTAAAAATATTACTTGCACTAGCAAGATAATCTTTAATAATTACATTATATGCTTTTGACATACCATTATTTTTTATAGTAATAGTTACTGTTATAAACTTATCACCATAAATAACATTAGAGCTAAATGTTTTATTTGTAGTAATTTGTGGCTCTATGATATTAATTGTAGCTGATGATGTAATTGGAGTATGACCTGGGTTATCCCAGTCAATAGTAGCAGTATTAGTTCTAGATCTATTACCAGTGTTAGGTGGATTAGAAGTTGCATTATTAAGTACAATTGCATCGAAATCTATGTAAAAAGTCTTATTCAATCCTTCTGAAGTGTTAGTTAAACCAGTGAAACGTATTGTAATAATATTACCATTTATTTCAATTGTATAATTAGGTAATTCTATATTATCATTTGAAATAACATTAATAGAGCCAACTACATATTTGAGTCCATTTGGAAGAGTATCAACAATGACTATATCTTTTATTTGTCCAGCAGGTAATACTATTGTTAATCTATATTTTCCAACCTCACCAATTGTTAAATTGTTACCATTGCTTGGACCATTTTTTGACCCCACATAAGTTTTATTAAATTCTATACCTTTAACACTTACACTTGCATTACTTTCATAATTACGTGGATCGGTTACAAAGTTAGGGCTTGAACTATCAGGAAGTGAAGTGAAATTAGTAATTTGTACAGTATTATTAATTACTTGTAAAGGATAAACCTTAGATGATAATGTAACATTATAAGTAATAACTATAGTATTATTTGTAGCATTAATACCAAGAGGATATAAAACTCCAAAATTCAAACCATTAGGACTAAATAAATCAAGAAGATTTAGCCCAGTTATTGGAATCATTTGATCCCCATTAAGATAATAAGCAGCAATACCATTAATATTATTAATATATACAGAATTAATATTAAGGAAATTATCTTTAACAACAACATTATAAGCAGTGCCATTACCAGTATTCTTAATAATTATTGTATAAGTTACATTACTCCCAGCTTCCAAATCTTTCTTTGGAGTTGCATTTTTTTCAATTGAAAGAACAGGTTGACCAGTAACAAAGTTAACAATTGAATTATCTGAAAAAACAATATTTTCAGTATTTTCATATTTAATATTTAGAAGATTTGCAAGATTCAAAGCATCATCCATTGGAAAACCTGTAGCTGTTACAGTAAATAAAATATGAACAATAGAAGATTGTTGAGATGGTAATGAAATATTACCATAATTAAATGTAAGTGTATTTTGAGTAGGATCAACAATTAAATAAGGTAATATACCAGTTAAAGCAGTTAAAGTATCCTTTTCACCTAATCTCCATTGACCAGAAATAGGAATAGTTAAAGTAGTATTTTGAAGTTGTCCAGTGTAAAACTGAAGAGCATTTAAAAATGGAATAGGTAAATAATCAATAACAACAAAATTATTTAAATTAGTTGTAGGTACATTTATCTCTAAAGAAAATGTTATATTATCCCCTGGTCTAATAATAATGTTAGAATCTGGAGAAATAGGTTTTCCATTTATCTCAATAATAATCTTATTAGAAGTAGGTGCAACAATATTAATTCGAGTTCCACTAGAGTCAGTGACATTAGCAGTTTGATTAGCTAAATTAGCTTTTATATCAATAGAATTCCTTATTAGATCATTAGAAACAATTCTACTATTATTCACAGCATAATTAGTATTAATCTGACTACGGAATGTTAAATTACCAAAAAGTTGACTAATTGCTGTTTCATTAGAATAATAATTACAACCTTCTAATACACCATTATAACCATTATCAATTAAAATTCTAGTAATATTAAACTTAAGGTAAGTAATACCAGTGGTAGTATTATAAGTAGATTGGAACTGATTAGGATTATTTAAATTAATTGCTAATGATACGATTGTTCCATTAGGAAGATGAATATATAAATATGGAACATAGCTTGTTAAGAAAGTTTGACCATCACTAAGAGTATCATATATAATTATATTATCTAAAGCAAAATAATCAGAAATTTGAAACTTAATAAGATATTCTAAAATATTATTTGGTTTAGAACCAGAAGAATTTAAATCCTTAACATATTTTTGAGTTGCAACAGACTTCAAAAATAAAGTATTGTTATCCTTTGCTGAAACATTTTCTGAATTATATTTACCAGAAATATTAACTTGATTAGTAGCATTAACAGATACACCGGTATTAGGATTAATTACATGTTGACTTTCATTATCAAGTAAAGGAGCATAAAAAGAATATCTTACAATTTTGTCATTACCTAAAGTACCAGTAATATTATTAAAAAATAATTCTAAAACTCCACCAGGAATACTTGTAGAAGGTAATGTAATAATTTGGCCAGTGGCACTATCAATTAATTGAATAAATTGAATATTTTTAGGCAAAATATCTTTAAGAGTAATATTATAAAGAGTTTGGCCATTAGCAATATCAATTATTAAACTGTATATATGAGGGTTACTTTTTCCAGTAGCAACCTCACTTTCAGGAGCATTAGAAATTTTAGTAATCTTAATTACAGTTGGAGTAACTTTTAAAGTAGATTTATTACCAATTAAAGGAATATTTCCAGTTTCATTAGCACCAAATCTAAAAACAGGAGTAACAGTAATATTTAAAGGTTTTCCTATAGTACTATTAGCCAAAAGGAATGCAGTTATCTCCATAGTTGCAATAGGCTGACCTTTAGTATAACTTCCTAAAGGATATTCTAACACATAAAAACTATCACCTGGTGTACCAGTAACAGGCTTTTTAGTCAAAGGATCAATCAAAGTACCATTAGTAGGAAATATTCCAACAAAAGTGGCTTTTACAGAAGACCCTAAGAATTTTGCATTCTTAAATTGAACTCCAGAAGGTAATGTTAAATAAACTATTGGACCAAACCCTGTTTCATTACCAATATTATCAAAATGAATTTGGAATTTAAATTCTTCATTCAAAAACTCAGTTAAATCCCCATCTAAAATTATAATAGGTTCAGGTCCCAACTGAAAGTTACAAACTCCACTATAAAAACCATTAGAATAAGATAAATTTAAAATTTTTGACAAAGTAACATGCCCAGAATAACTTGCAGTTACTTTAAAAATAGAATTTTCATTGGTAAAATTTATATTATATTTACCGTTTTTATCAGTTTGAGTTTTGTAAAGTAAATTTCCTTTTAAATCAAATACTTTAATAGTAACTCCAGAAAAAGCTAATCCAGAATCACATCTAATAACTTTACCAGAAATAGAAATATTTTTAAGATTATTAAAAATTCCATTAGATTTATCAGATACAAAAGTATTATTAGATACAGAAATATTATTAGATGTGGAAATATTATTAGATACAGAAGTATTAGTAATTATATTATCATTAATATCTGTACCATTAGTACTTATATTAGTATTTATAACATTATCGGCATCTACCCCATTATCAGCACTATTAGCTAAATTAGAATTAGAAGACGTAACATCATCATTTAATGTATCACTAAGTTCAACACCTAAAACAGAACCATCAGCACTATTACTCTGGTTATCTTGTAGTTCAGAAGCACATACAAATCCAACGCTTAAAACAACTGTTAAAATTAAGACTAAAAAAGCGATTACATTATGTAATCTAAATTCCATATTCTCCCCCCAAAATTCTAAAAATATTATTATATTTAAAGAATTAAAAATTAATGTTTATTCTTAATTATATATATCTTTAGGATATATGCAAACATTCCAAGTATTACGAAATCATTATGATATATAAAAATTTTAAACATATTAATGACATTGATAATTTTTTATCTAAAAAAGATGTTTTTCTTTTAAGAAAAAATAAAAAAATATGAATAAAAAACATTATAAAGTAAAATTATTAACAATTATTATAATTATATTAATAATATAATACTAATAGAAAAATAAATAATGATAATAGAAAAATAAAACAATATCAATAAATAGTGATAATAGAAGAATAAAACAATATCAATAGAAAGATAGCGTAATAATAATAGAAAAACAAAGTAACATAGATAGAAAAATAATGTAATAATAGAAAGATAGAGTAATAAAATAGAAAAAAATAAAAAAATAAAAAATAGGGAAAAATTTTATAAATATAGAAAAATAACTCTTTAAAATTGGATTAAAATATATTAAATCAATTAATCTTTAATAATAGCCTCTTTAAAAAACTCTGGAACTAAAGATCTATATAACGGACTTTTAAATAGAATGTCTATATCTCCATCAAGAATATAAGTGTAACAAGAATCATCTTCAGCCCGCATACCCCTTCCATAGGCTTGCATCAATGTCATTACAGTTTTATATGCATACCATCTTCTATCTCTTTTCATACGCATATTAACTTGTTCATCGCCTAAATAAGGAAAAGGAACCTTATAAATAACCTGAAATCTACATTTATCATAAGGCAAATCTACTCCTTCACTCATTGAAGGACTAGCTAAAACAAGAGGATCTTCACTTTTCTCAAAATGATTTAAAACACGTTCTCTATTAGTAGAAGTGTGAGAGATTAATCGTGAATTAGGCATTTTTTTAATAATATATTCTTGACATTTATAGCTATTTGTATGAATTAAACCTTTATCATTCTTGTGTTTCTTTAATATAGCTTCAAGAATAGGTAAAGTTTTAGGAGCACTCCTCTTAATTCTATTAGAAGACATTTTACCAGCAATATTTAGTTCAATAGGTCTTTGACTAGGAGGAAAAGGACTATCGACTTTAATATGATAAACTTCATTAGGATTTAAACCAAGCCACTTAGAAAACATTTTATGGGATAAAATAGTTGCACTTAAAAAAATACAAACTTCTCCATGTTTAAATAAATAATCTTTTGCATATTGATGAACTCTAAGTGGTTTAAATGAAACACCATCAGATAAAGGATCAATAATCCAATTTTTAGGCTCATTTTCAAGATTTTCTCTCAATTGCTTTAGTCGTGAAATTGTAGAATTAATTCTATCTACTTTATTTTTTGGAAGATCTTTAAGTTCAATATCACGATAAGCATCTTTAATTGCGTCAATTTCCATTATCCAATCCTTATAATCCTTTTCTTTAAGTATATTAGGGTTAATAACCTTTTTAATATCTTTTCTAAGCCTTCTATTGTATAAAGTAAGTTCCATTGTATTCATTAATTTATTTTCAATATTATGAGCTTCATCAAGAATTAAAAGATTTCTAGGAGCAAAATGCTTTACATAGTTTAATTCAAGAATAGCATAATCATAATTCATTAAAGTAATAGGAGAATTAATAGCATTAGACTTTTGTTGCCAATAATGACAATGTTCTTCAGATTGATAAAAAACAGAGCCTCCAAATTGATCTTCAAAAGCTTCTGAACCAGTTAAATTGGGAGTTTTAGAAATACCAAATTTACAAAAAAAGTTTTTAGAAGTTGGTGTAGTTTTACAAGTTCCAACATCACACGTAGAATCTAAATCATCATTCAAGCAATAAAAATTTCCCCTACCTTTAACCAGTGGAAATTTAAATTCATTAAAATATTGAGACTGTAATTGTTTAGTCATAGTAAGAATATATGCTGACTGATACATTTTAGCTAATGTAGTAGCTATTGCTGACTTTCCAGTTCCAGTTCCTGCCTCGAGAATTATATATTTATATCCATTTTCAATAGCTTCATTAATATCCGATATAATTTCAAGCTGACCTTTTCTTGGAGAAGAAAAAGGGAAATTTTCAATTATTTCATTATCAATATTTGGAAATTCTTTTTTTAATTCATTTATTCTTTCTTCTCCAATAGAATTTTCCCCAATAGAATAAGAATCATCTATATTAATCGAACTCATATTTACTATATTAGATGAAATATCATTAGAATCTATTGAATAATTAGATTTAAGGTTTTTTTGTGTTTTTCCACAAACACAGTTAGTTTTTAGCATTCCACAATTTGGACAAAATAAAGAATTTGACATCAAAAGTATATTAGTGATAGGAGTATAAATAAATTATAGTTAATGGTTATGAAAAATAATATTTGTTTTAAAAACTTGTTATTGATAACTAAAATTACTTATTTATAGCTTAACTAAAATTAATTATATAAATGAATTTGTAATTAACCATCTGTTATTATTGATAAGTCTAGAAAGAATTAATAAGTCTAAAAAGACTAATTTTATAACCAAATTTATTTTAATCCAATAAAAAAATAGAAAATGGTGTTTTATTGACATTACAAAAAGGTAAATTATTTGGAATTGGTATTGGACCTGGAGACTATGAACTCTTAACAATAAAAGCTTTAAAAGTTCTAAAAAATGTGCCAATTATATGTTCTCCTAGATCTGCACCAAAAAAAGAAAGTATAGCTCTTTCAATCATTAATCCGATTATAAAAAAAAGAGAGAATGAAAAGAGCGAATATAATTATAAAGATAATCTTGAAAATCAAACCCCAAGTTTAAAAATTTTAGAACCTGTTTTCCCTATGACTGAAGACAAAAAAACTTTAGAAAAACATTGGGATGAAGCTTCTGAATTGATATCTAAATATTTAAATAAAGGACAAGATGTTGCATTTATTACATTAGGTGACCCATCAATATACAGTACATTTTCCTATGTCCAAAAAAGATTGGAAAAAAGTTTCAAAATAGAAGTAATTCCTGGAATTAACTCATTTACAGCTTGTGCCTCAAGTATTGGTAAACCATTGGTAGAAAAAGATGAAATTTTAATGATAATTCCAAAAATAGATGATAGAATTGACAAGCTACTTAAAGAAGGAGATAGCTTTGTTTTAATGAAAACATCCAGAAATACTGAAGAATTAGAAAATATAATATATGAACAAAGCGGAGAAAAAGAAATTACCTCTGTTCAAAATTGTACAATGGAAAATGAAAAAATAATAGAAGGATTTCCAAAAAACAAACCCTATTTAACAACAACGATATTAAAATTAAAAAAATAAATAATCTAAAAATTAATTATTAATTAATCTAAGGATTATTAGCAATTAACTAAAATTAATTATTAACTAATCAAAAAAGTAATTATTAATCAATCTAAGAATTATTAGCAATTAACTAAAATTAATTATTAACTAATCAAAAAGTAATTTGATTAATCTAAGAATTATTAGTAATTAATATAAAAACTAATATTATTAATTAGATATAATAAATCCTTAAAAATAAATATTAGATATAATCCAATTATTTAAAAAAAATATTATAATTATTGAAAATCTTATTCTAAAGTTTCTACTTCAAAAACACAGCAATTATCGCCCATTGTGAAACATTTTGTTTCAATAACCCTTACTTCTTTTTTTAAGAAAGAAGATAAAGTAGCTTCAATTATACCAGCATCTAAATAACAGGCAGGCTTTCCAGTTTTAGGGAGCAATTCACATTCAAAGCAATCATAAGCAGTAATTTCTATTTTTTCTCCGAGTTTAAGCTCTAAACGGCCTAATCCATAATCTTTCCAAAATTCTTTTAAATTTTTAATAAAGGCATCTATATCATCAGCTTTAATTTGTTCATACAAAGCTAATCCTATACGACGACCAGATTCATAAAGTATTGGATTAATATTAAATCCTTCTTGAATTAATGTCGATCTAAATGTATGAAATAATAGATGTGAAAAATTAAATTTGCCATCTTTATCTATTTCTTTATTTACAATATTTTCTAATAAAAAGCTAGTTTTTTGTTCTTCAAGTTCAAATGGCTCAGGAGGTTCAATTTCTCCTAAAAATCTTGAATTTATATAGAATATTTTTCTTCTCTGATCATCTGGATCAAATTTAAAAGAAATAACACCATCATTTCGTAAAGATTTTAAATGAACAGAAATTGTTGATTTAGATTTGCCAGTATTTTTAACGATTTCGTCAAATTCCATCTCATTATCTTTTAACATAGACAGTATGACAAGTTTTACAGGGCTTTTAATTACATTAACCCCTATTTCCTTATGACCTTTGGAAAAAATTTGAATAGGTTTTTGTTTTTTTGCTTCAGTGATTTTATCAGTAAAATCCATATTTATACCCCTTATAAATATGACATCAATTATTATTAAATTATTATTAAATTATTATTAGACTGATTTTTAATATTATTTAAAGTTCTTAATATTACTTAAAGTTCTTAATATTCATTTAAATTTTTATAATCTTAACAGTGCCATATAAGCATTAAAATTAGCATGATAGAACTATATATGTGTATTTATTTTATTTTAATATTGAAAGAATATATAGTTTTATCTATAAAAAGAAGTATATAAATCTTTTTCTTTCAAAATATAAATAATTACTAAAGGTTAGATAAGTTTATAGTAAATAATAATTAGATAATATCCTAGTAATCTAAAAAATAATGTTTAATTATGTTTTAAATTAAAATAAATCCTATTAAAGATACTTATTAAAATAAAACAGTTCGTAAATATTGGAAATATAATTAAAATATGTATAATATTATTTTTAATCGTACATAAACTTACTACATATAAAGCTATTTGAATTATAAAAACAATGCATATTAGAAAATAAAACCTATTATAAGATAAAAAAATATTACAAAAAAACAACATTTAAATATGAGTTCCTCTAAATATGTTCATATCCATACGAACAAATATGTTTAATATTAATAAAAATATTAATATTAAATAAAATGTTAATAAAATATTAAATAATTGGAGATAAAAAAATGAAGGCAAAAGCAACAAAAATAGGTGATGGAGTATATTGGATAGGAGTTCTTGATTGGGATTTAAGAACTTATCATGGATATACTTTAGATGGGACAAGTTACAATGCGTATTTAGTTTTTGGTGATGAGAAAGTAGCATTGATAGACAATGCTTATCCAGGGAAAACCGAAGAACTAATGGCTCGTGTAGATGATGCATTTCAACAAGAAGGAAAAACTGATAATGAATCTAAAGTAGATGTAATTATACAAAACCATGTTGAAAAAGATCATAGTGGCGTTTTAGTAGATATCCATAGGAGATATCCAGAAGCCCCAATTTATTGTACTGAAATAGCTGTAAAAGGATTGAAAAGACATTATCCTAAAATTAGTGAAGCTGAATTTATCACTGTTGGAACAGGAGATACATTAGATCTTGGTGGTAAAACTTTAGCATTCTTAGATGCATTCTTGCTCCACTGGCCAGACAGTATGTTTACATTATTCCTAGAAGAAGGAATATTATTCCCAAATGACGCATTTGGTCAACATTTATGCTATTCAAAACGTTTCGATTATGAAATACCAGAACATATTTTAATGGATGCTACCAAAAAATTCTATGGAAATCTCATAGTGCCACTATCTAAACTAGTTTTAAAGAAGTTTGAAGAGGTTACAGAACTTGGATTACTTGAACAAATAAAAATGATAGCTCCTTCACATGGACAAATATGGACAGACCCTATGAAAGTTATCGGTGCATATAGTGATTGGGCAACTGGAAAGTGTAAAGATAAAGTAACAATAGTATATGACACCATGCATTACTCCACACAAAAGATGGCTCATGAAATAGCTGAAGGAGTAATGGCAGAAGGATATGATGTTGAAATGTTCTTTTTACATGAAGATGAAAGAAGTGAAATAGTTAAAAGTATATTAGATAGTAAAGCAATAGCTATTGGAGTTCCTACAATCAATGATCAGCCTTATCCAAGCATTGGAGATTTGATGTACTATTTAAAAGGTTTAAAATTTGAAAGAACAGGAATTGAAAGGAAAGCTATAACTTTCGGTTCCATGGGTGGAAAAGGGGGAGCACCAGGATCTTTAGCTAAAGATTTAGGAGAATATGGATTTGATGTTGTAGATAACTATGAAGTATATTATGTTCCTGATGAAAAAGAAAATGAATCTTGTTTCAAGTTAGGGCAAAAATTAGTTGAAGAAGCTAAAAAATTATAATAAAAAATTAATTTATCAAAAAGTTTGTATAAATCTATTATAAAGAAGTTTAAAATAAAATAAAAAGCTATAATAACAACAAACTTCATAAATATTTACATAAATTAAAAATTATACATATAAAACCAAAATATTAAGTTTAAAAATAGTATATACGAGGAGAAAAAATGCCAAAGTATGAACATAAAATAGGTGTAACTAAAGGAACAGATTTAGAGAAGGAAGTTAAAGCAAATTTCATGGGGGAAACCCAGGAAGTTGGAATGTATTTAGCTATGTCCAGACAAGCTTCTAGAGAAGGATATGGGGAATTAGCTGAAGTTTTTAAAAGGCTTGCATGGGAAGAAGCTGAACATGCTGCTAGATTTGCAGAGATGAATGGAGTTATAAAGCCAACCCTAAAAGAAAATGTTGAAATGATGTTAGAAGGGGAATTAATGGCTAATAAAGAAAAAAGATCTGCTGCTGAGAAAGCTGGAGATTGTAAACTTGAAGATCCGTGTGATTTCTTTAAAGAAAGTTCTAAAGACGAAGGTCGCCATGCTAAAATATTAGAAGGAATATTAGAAAGATACTTCTAAATAAATCTTAGAAAACTCATTCTAAATTTATTCCAAATATTTCTGAATATTTCTAAATATATTCTAAAAAATTTAAATATATTATAAATATATTTTTATTATTTATCTATTTTTATTTATCTATTTTTATTTCTTTATTTTTATTATAGTTTATATTATTATAACTCATATTATAATTCATTTTCATATAGTTTATATCCTATTATATTTATATTCTATTATAACTCATATTCTATTATATAATTATAGTGATATTTAAATATAAATTTTCATTATAACTTATTTTAATACTTTTATTTTAAATTTATAATCATTTAATTCATTTTAATCAAAAATTGATTATATATTGACTTCTAATTTTTTTTATTATTCTAATTTTCTAATTAAATTTTAATAATGAATCATTAATACTAGTTATTAATATTTATTTTAGTAATAATGATTATTTTATTAATAAACTATACTATTAACTATCATAATATTAAACTAGAAAATATTTATAAATATTATAAAATTCTTAAATATAGAATAATAGTTGGTGAAAAAATGGAAAACAAAATTTCAATAGCTGCATGTAATGGAATGAGTGCTTTAGGGCTTGTTGGTAGAGCTGCATGTAATGATTTATCAACCGAGAATGATAATATATTATCTATATGTATTACGGCTACTGCAGCAGATAATCAAGAATTTAATCAAATTATTAAAAAATATCCCATTATAGCTATAAATGGATGTTCAGATGATTGTGTGAACAAAATACTTAAATCAAAAGATATTGAAACAGAAAAAACTTATAATATAGACAAAATTTTAGAAGAGAAAAATTTAAAAGTTATAGACCCTTCTAGATTAGACTCTGAGGGTGAAAAAGCTGTTAAAGAACTGAAAAATGTAATAGAAGCTGAATTAAAAAAAATGTGAATATAATTTTAATAAACCTTCAAAAATAAAAACATGATAAAAACCAAATTTAAGAGGATATTATGAATATCAATATAGGTATTATCAGAGATGAACCCCATCTTGGAGAAAGAGCATTGAAGACTATAGAAAAAAAGTTTAATGTAGAAATGGTTAATATAGAATCTCCAAAAGGAACATTCATAGATGATATAAACATTGATAAAAATACCCTTGAAAAATTAAAGAAGTTTGATTTATTAATAACTTATATAAAACAAGCCGATATGGTCATGGAAATTGTAGAAAAGTTGCATGATAAAGTTGCATGGATAATAATCGGAACTTGGCGAGGTGAAGGGTTTAAAAATCAACTTCTAAAATATGAAAATGTTTCTGTTCCTGATGCAATGTGTGAATTAGAAATAGGTAAAAAAAATCCAGTTTTTGATGAATTCACAAGTGTGTTTGGAAAGCCAAAAATAAAAATAAACTGCCAAGGAGAAAAAATAGCTGAAATTGATGTTATAAGAGGATCACCCTGTGGGGCTACCAATTTTATGGCTGAAGATATTCTAGGAGAAAATGTAGATGATGTAGAAAATTTAGCTAAAAAAGCAGGTCTTCGAATTCAACATTATCCTTGTAGAGGGCATAAATTACGATTATTTGCAGACGAAGAATCCCATAAACAGTTAGCATCTCAACTACATTATGAATCAGTGAAAAAAGCTTTAAAAAATGAAAAAAATGAAAATAAGAAATAATATAAAGTAATCAATAAATTATTAAAAAATAAATGAAAATAAAATCAATACATAAAAAATATTAGAAATGTAAATAAATAAAAAAAGAAATTTCATTTTTAAACTTATAAAAATAAAATTTTATAAATTTTTATAAATTATATTAAGATATAAATTATATTAAAATAATCCTCCAGTTAAGCCAGCGATTAGACTTATAGCTATTATAAATATCATGAAAGAAGATATAAGGACTATTATAGGTTTTACAATATTTTCAGATAATTTATAGTCTAAAAGCTCTTCAAGTAAATGTCCTCCATCCAATGGTTTCATTGGAAGAAGATTAAACAAGCCAATAGCTAAATTAAGGAATGCAATCCAATTAAACAATTCTAGAAGTGAAAACCAAATCCAAGGAAGTGTATTTCCATAAGTATCAGCTACATTATCATTAATTTGGTAATTTTTAACAGCTTGAACCCCCATATAACCAAGAGAATTATTATTAGGATTTTTACCAGCTTTAAAACTATAGTTTCCCCTGTCCGTCGTGACATTAACAGTTTCATCTGGTTTTAAAGTAGATAAAGCACTTGAATAAGCATTTCCATCTGTAACATTTACTCCATTTAAAGACTCTATTATCATTCCAGTTTGTAGAATGTTATAGGCAGGAGTTCCTTCAAGAACTCTTTCTATTTGAATCCCATCCTCATGAAATGTTTCAGGAATAACAAAAGATGAAATAGACATCGTAATTAAAAATGCTACTACAAAAAGAGATATGTTGGCTATCGATCCAGCAGCATAAACTCTCATTCTTGAAGTTTTTTCAGCTTTTTTCATATCTTCTTCATCAGGTTCAACAAAAGCACCTGGAAGAACAGCAAATAACAATAAACCTATTGATTTTATGTTGATTTTTTCTACCCTAGATAAAATTCCATGAGAAAATTCATGAACAATTAATACAGTTGCAAGAGCAACTATCCCATAAGCAAATGGAATATATATTGGAGAACCAGGAATTTCAACTCCAGGAATAACAAGGGAAACAGAAGGAGTTTCAAATACTGTTGAAAGAGATGAAAGAAGTAAATAAGTCATTACAATCATAGCGCCAAAAGAAATGAAAATACCAACATTCATAAACCATCGCCAAAATTTTGGAGAAATATTAGCTAATTTATTTATAAATCCTCTAAGTCTTTTGGTTTTCCACATTAACAGTGGAAAATTTACTTCTAATCCATGATTAGTAAGTTTATTCTTAAAAATTAGGGCAATAGCCCATATAATTGCAAATGCTATTGCGTAATACCATAAACCATTCATTATTTCACTCTTTATCAAAAACAAATCTAATAGATCTGATCTAATAAATTTAAATAAATCTAAACTATATAGATCTACATAAACCTAAATAAATCTACACAAATTTATTCTAATTAACATGTTAACATTATTAATATTTGTTATTAGTAATCCTATTATTTAAAATAGAACTACTAAATAAAAAATTATTATAAAAATTATTTGAGAATTGTTATAAGAATTATTATAAAAGTTATTTTTAAATATAAAAAATTATTTATTCCAATTCATAGATTCAAAAAAGACCACATCTACAATTTCATCTTTAGAAATACCTTCCTGATTTTCATCAACAATAATATAAGAATTAGCTTCAATCATAGACCTAAGAATTCCAGAACCTCTACTTAAAACAGCTTTGACTTTATCATCATCAGCATAAGATCTAATAAAATCAGTACGTCCCAAGTTAGAATATATTTTAACATCAGCCCTTCTTTTCTCTTTTCTAGGATTAAATTCAATATTTTGCATTTTAAATAAGAAATTTCGAACTAAAGCATCAAATTGACCCATTGCCGCTACTGGATAGCCAGATAACATGAATACAGGAGTATTAGCAATGATACCAAATCCAACAGGCTTTCCTGGTCTTAATGCAACGCCATGAAACAAAACATCACCAATAGAATCAACAGCATCTACAACAACATCACCTTTACTGATAGCTGTCCCTCCAGTTGTAATAATTAAATCATAGTCTTTAGAAGAATCTAATAAAGTTTTTTTAACTTCTTCAAATATATCTTTAGCAGAAACAACATCAACATGAACTCCACAACTTTTAATCATGGAAGATATAACATATTGATTTGAATTGATTATTTGGGCTTTTTCAAGTTTTTTAGTAGGATTGATCAATTCATTACCCGTTATAATCAATTTAACTTTAGGTATTTTATAAACTTCAATATTACTTATACCTGCAGAAGCTATAATTCCCATCTCTTGAGGTCGAATAATGGTTGAATCTTTAACCACTAAATCTCCTGATTTAATATCTTCTCCTTGAAAAGATACATTTTCACCAGGAGTAACTTGAGAATGAATTTCGATATATTCATCAGAAGATCCTTTAGAATTAGTGATAGTATATTCTTCCATTAAAACAGCATCAGCCCCATCTGGGATTGGAGCCCCAGTGGCAATTCTAATAGCTTCTCCAGAATTGATAATTTTATTGGAAAAATCTCCAGCACCAATTTGATCAATGATGTTTAGTTTTTTTATAGCATTTGGAGAAGCACCAAAAGTATCACTAGCAATAACAGCATAACCATCCATAGCTGATTTATCAAAAGGAGGAGAATCGTGAAAAGAATAAACTTCTTCTGATAAAACCCTTAAATATGAATTTTTTAAATCAATAATTTCTGTTTCCATAATTATCTGATTTTTATCAAGGATATCTAATGCATCCTTCATTGGAATTAATTCTGATAAAAACATGAATCCTCCCTAAACAATACAATTTATTATTGAAAAATATAAAAAATATAAAAACATAAAATATCTAGTATTATGTTATAAACTAAAATGTTTAGTATTATTTCATAAAATATTATGTGTCATGACTATGTCATATATTGTTCAATTACACCATTATATGCATCTTTTAAATCATTAACAAGTACATTAATATTATTATCATAACCACTTATTTTCAAAGAGTCTCCTTTAACTTCCCCAATACAAGCACAAGGAACATCTATATAATCTAAAACATTCTTTAATTCATTAGATTTAACTGTAACAAGATATCTTCCATGACTTTCTGAAAATAATAAGTTATTATCATTAATATCTTCAGAATTTTCAATAGGAATATTAGATAGATCGACTTCAGCCCCAATACCACCTGATATTGCCATTTCAGAAAGAGCAATAGCAATTCCTCCTGCAGAACAATCATGAATCGCAGTTACAGTATTATTTGAAATATTTTCAACACTATTAAATTCACCATTATCATTAGCTAAAAGTTTTAAAATAGACTTTGAAGATTTTATTTCATTATCAATTCTAATTTTAGGAGCTTCACCTTGTTCAAGACCATGAACAGCTCTATGATATTCAGAACCATCAATCTCATCATAAGTTGCACCAATAATTAAAATTTTATCTCCTTCATTTTTAAACTCCATAGTTCTAATATTATTAAGGCCAGCCACACCAATAACACCTACAGTAGGAGAAGGATTAATTTTAATGCCTTCAGTTTCATTATAAAAGCTTACATTACCACTGATAACAGGAGTTTCAAATTTTTCAGCTAAATCTGCCATTCCTTGAACACATTGTTTAAATTGCCAAAGTATCTCAGGATTTTCAGGATTTCCAAAATTCAAACAATCAACAACAGCATAAGGTTCTGCCCCCATTGAAACAACATTCCTAATTGCTTCAGCAACACTTCCAGCACCACCATCATAAGGAGAAAGCTTAGTATGAATACTATTACAATCACAACTAAGAACAACCGCATTTTCATCATCTATTTTAAGTACAGCAGCATCATCACCAGGCTTTACAATAGTTCTAACTTGAACTTCATGATCATATTGTTTATAAACCCATTTTTTAGTAGCTATGTTGGGAGAAGACAATATTTTTAATATAGATTGATCAATCGGTGGATTTTCAACAGCTACATAGTTTCTATCTTTTTTTGGAGTTCTTATTTCACGATTTAAAGAAGGAGGGTCAGCAAGAAGAACAGCAGGCATATTAGCTATTATCCTATTGTCTCCATTAACATCTTTTTTAGTAGTGTCTTCAACAACCATCAATTTCGTATCAGTAACTTCACCAATAATAGCTCTTGGAAGTTCATACTTATCACAAATAGCAAAAGCTTCATCTACATATTTTGGATTAATAACAAAAACCATTCTTTCTTGAGATTCAGAAAGCATAACTTCATAAGGAGTCATACCGTCTTCCCTTAAAGGAATTGAATTTAAATCAACTAAAGCACCATTTCCACATTTATCAACAAGTTCAGAAATACAACAGGTTAATCCTCCACCACCAAGATCTTTAACTCCAGCAACATCGATATTTTCAAGTATTTCCAAAGAAGCTTCTAAAACTTTCTTTTTTGTAAAAGGATCTCCAACTTGAACAGCAGGCCTATCTTCAATTTCACTATCAGATGTAAGTTCTTCTGAAGCAAAGGTAACACCATGTATTCCATCCCTACCAGTTAGTCCACCCATTAGCAAAAAGACATCTCCTATATTTGGAGCTATTCCTTTAACTATATTATCTTTTTCAACAATTCCTGCACACATAACATTTACAAGAGGATTTGTTCTAAAAGATTCATCAAATTCAACTTCTCCACCAACTGTTGGAACACCAACACGATTACCATAATCAGAAATTCCTTTTACAACATGTTCAAAAAGATATCTAGATTTTTGATCCTCAAGAGGTCCAAAACGAAGAGAGTCTAAAAGTGCTATTGGCATTGCTCCCATTGAAATAATATCTCGAAGAATCCCACCAATTCCTGTTCCAGCACCACCATAAGGTTCAATAGCTGAAGGATGATTATGACTTTCAATTCCTACTGCAAGAGCTAACTTATCAGTTATAGAAACCATTCCAGCGTCATCACCAGGACCTAATATAATGTTTTCCCCTTCAGTAGGGAAAAGTCCAAGTATTGGCCTACTACTTTTATAAGAACAATGCTCAGAAAACATTATATCTAACATTCCCTCTTCCAACTCATTAGGACTTCTTCCAAGCATTTGTTCAATATAATCAATTTCAGAATCTGTTAAAGTCATTAAAAACACATACTCCCTATAAAATTGTTTTTGAATAATATTAATATATTATTAAGCTTCAGCTTTAATAATTTAAACTTCAATTTTAAGAATAATATTTTCATTTTCTATTTTCCACTCTTTAATATATTGTTTTTTATATTTATTATCTTTATTATCATTATCATTTATAGAAGTTTCATGAATATTTTCAAACAAAATATTATTAGCTCTAACTTCATTTGAGATAAAATGAATTTGAGATGCTATTGTAGTTTTAAAGTCTTCATCAGCATCAACAGCAACATTAATATTAGCTTCAACATCTAAATCCATATCTTTCCTCATATCTTGGATTCTTCTAATTAATTCCCTTGCCATAGCTTCAGATAGTATTTCTGGAGTAATTTGAGTATTAACAAAAACATTTCCTCCATCAAAATCAGAACTAACAATCTCTTCAGGAAGTTCATTATCAAATAAAACATCTTCAACTGATAATTCAATTATTTTAATATTTTCTTGTTTTTCATTATTAGAATCTTTTTTATTATTAGAAATAGAAATATTAATCTTTCCACTAGTTTCTAATTCAGATTTAATCTCATTTCCATCATTTTCAGCTAAATATTTCTTAACAAAACCCATATCTTGTCTAAGTCTAGGTCCAAGAGTTTTTAAATTTGGTTTAGCTATGTATTTAATATTTTCAAACTCTTTTGAAGTGATTACTTCTTTAGTATTAGACTGATCTTTAATAACGGATTTAAGATTATTGACAGCCTCAAAAACAAAATTATCATCAGAAACAACCGTGATATCACTTACAGGCCATCTTAATTTATATTTAGCTACATCTCGTGCTCTTGCACTAGCTTCAATAATTTCTCTTACAATGTCCATTTGATTTTCAAGATCAACATCAATTAGATTTTCATCATAATCCCAATCTTCCATATGAATACTTAGCTTCCCATCAGATTTAGTACCTTTAACTAAATTTTCATAAATTTTTTCAGATATATGAGGAGCTATTGGAGCTAAAACTTTAATTAAAAGTTCAATTGCAGTATATAGCCCATAATATGCACCTAACTTATCAGGATCATCTTTTTCAACCCAAGTTCTACCTCTTATAAGTCTTACATACCAACGACTAAGATCTTCCAATATAAAACTGTTAATCTTTCTTGTAGCTTGATGGAAAAATGCATTGCCTAAATCCTCTTCAACATCCCTTAATAATGAATTAGCTTTAGAAATAATCCATTTATCTTCATCTCGAAGAACAACACTATTTTCATCATTTAAATCACACTTTTCTGGATTAAAATTATCAAGAGACATATAAGTTGTTGAAAAAACATAAACATTCCAAAGAATATTAAACATCTTTTTTATATTATTAAGCTCGTCCCAAACGAATTTGAGATCATCCCAAGGCTTACTTGCCCATAAAAGATAGAATCTTAAAACATCTGCACCATAATCTTCAATAACATCTTCAGGTTGAACAACATTTCCAAGAGATTTACTCATTTTCTTGCCCATTTCATCAAGGACAAAGCCATGCATTAAAACTTTTTTATAAGGTACTTGATCAAATGCAATAACACTAGTACCAAGTTGTGAATAGAACCAACCTCTTGTTTGGTCGTGCCCTTCAGTTATAAAGTCATATGGGAACCATTCATCAAACATGTCCTTTTTTTGAGGATAATAAAGAGATGCCCATCCAGCTACTCCTGAATCAATCCAAACATCTAATACATCAGGAATACGTTTCATATCACCATTACATATATTATTTAGATCATCAGACTCCACTTTATCATTGCTATTACAATCACACCCAAGTGAATCACATTTAATAATTATTTCATCAACATAAGGCCTATGAACTAAATCTTCATCATTAGCTTTAATTTCATTGATAGAATTATCTTTTAATTCTTTTACAGATCCAATAACCTTTATATTTCCACAATCTTCACATACCCAAACAGGAATAGGAATTCCCCAATATCTTTGTCTTGAAATTGTCCAATCTTTTGCATTATCAACCCAATCATGGAATCTTCCTTCACCTGCCCATTTAGGAATCCATTCAACTTTTTCAATTTCAGATAGCATTTTGTCTTTAATTTCGGTTATTTTTAGAAACCATTGCTCTGTAGCTAAATAGATAATTGGAGTTTTACATCTCCAACAAGTTCCATATCTATGTTCTATTGTTTCTTCCTTAAATAAAAGATTTTTCATCTTTAAATCATTGATAATATTTGGATTTGCACCTTTAACAAATTCTCCAGAATATTTGCCTCCAAATTGAGTGAAATTCCCTTCTTCATCAACTGGACAAAATATTGGAAGATTAAACTGTTTTCCTATTTCAAAATCGTCAGGTCCATGACCTGGAGCAGTATGAACGAGTCCAGTTCCTTCTCCAAGCTCTACATGGTCTCCTGGTAAAATTGTGTGAACATTAGATGAATATTTATCTTCATTATCTTCATCAAATTTCTTTTGTTCGGGAATTTCATCTAAAAGAGGATATACATAAGATAAACCTTCTAAATCAGAACCTTTAACGATTTTTATAACTTCATATATAGGTTCTCTAATTTCTTCAACTTCTTTAATAGGTTTTCCATTTTCGTCTACTTCACCAGTATCTTTTTTAATATTTGTTATTTTTACAGCTGGACCAAATATTGTTTCAACTAAATCACTAGCTAAAATTAATATTCCTTCATTATTTAATATTAAATCGTTTGATATTTTATCGCTTTTTATCTCATTGAAAAATTTAACAAATGAATAATCAAAATCAGGATTCATACAAATAGCCAAATTAGCTGGAAGTGTCCAAGGAGTAGTAGTCCAAACTAAAAAATACTCTTTTAATGCATCAGGATTACTTTTTTTGTCTAATATGGGTTCTGTTGATGGGAATTTAACATATATTGAAGGGTCAATTTTATCTTCATAGTCTATTTCAGCAGCAGCTAATGCTGTTTCACATCTTGGACACCAACTAATAACTCTTTTATCTTTTAAAAGAAGATCTTTTTCATGTGCTTTTTTAAGAGTCCACCAGCAAGATTCCATGTACTTTGGATCAAAAGTCACATAAGGATTATCCCAATCCATCCATACTCCAAGATCTTCAAATTGACTTGTCATTGCATCTTTATTTTTCAATGCAAATTCCTTACATTTTGAAACAAAATTAGCTATTCCAATATCTTCTTCAATCTGTTGTTTATTCTTGATATTAAGTAACTGTTCCACCTTATGTTCAATAGGAAGACCATGAGTATCCCAGCCAGCCTGTCTTCTTAATGAATAGCCTTTCATTGACTTAAATCGAAGATAAGTATCCTTAATAATTTTATTCCAAGCTGTTCCAAGGTGTATTTTACCACTACAATAAGGAGGACCATCTAAAAAGGAATATTTTGGACCTTCTTCCCTTAATTGGTTTGTTTTAGAATAAACTTGATTTTTAATCCATTCCTCTTGGACTTCTTTTTCTATTTTTTTATGTTCATATGATTTTTCTGCCTCTTTTATTGGCATTAGAATTCTCCTTATAATAATGAGTTAAATAAACTTATGATTTAAATAAGCTATATAATTAAATAAACTATATAATTTAAATAAGATTTATTAGTTAAATAAACTTAAGCTAAATAAGCTATATGATTTAAATAAGTTTTATGATTAAATAAGATTATTAAATAAAATTTATAATTAATAATTAAACATTATGGAATAATTAATATTTGCTTATGTGATTAAACTTGCTTAAGTGATTAAACAAAATGTAAAAATAAAACTAAAAATAGATTTAATAATATTAAAATAATGGAAAATAAAAAGGTAGATTATCTTTGTAACCTACAATTTAATTAAACAATATTCTTAAAATGTTCTTGCTTTGCCTTTTACAACGTTTTCGGTTATAGTTGATATATTTTCAAGCCAACTATCCATGACAGAAGCAACTTTTTTACTAACATCATCCATTTTATATCCATCTTCAAGAATTATTTGAGAAGTTGCAGCCTTAGGTTGATCAATAGGTTTGCCAATTTGACTTAAAATCATTATATTAATCTGTTTTATTCCTTCAACATGGTTAGCTATATCATTAGCCATTTCATTAGATAAAATATTATAAATTTTACCAACATGATTTATAGGATTTTTACCAGAAGTTGCTTCCATAGACATTGGTCTATTAGGAGTTATAAGACCATTAGCCCTATTACCTCTACCAACAGAACCATCATCACCCATTTCAGCAGAAGTTCCAGTAACTGTTAAATAATAACCTTCTTCACCCTTAGCATTATCATTATCAGCAGTATTTACAAATACTTCAATCTCCCTATCTGTAACTTGGCTAGCTATATCAAAAGCTACATCTTTCAAGCCTTCACGGACAGATATATATTCTTCACGGTCAGCAACATATTTTGAGACCATAGCACATGCAATAGTCAAAGTAATTTTATCATTATCACGAAGGCCCATAACTTTAATATCTTCACCAACAGCAGGATTTTTCTTTGTAAAAGCTTTAGAATTTAATAATTCTTCAATAGCTAAGACTATAGTTTCAACTTCTGAAAATGGAGCATAACCTACACCAAAAGAAGTATCATTAGAAGAAGGTGCACCATCTCGTTTAAACACATCGACAAGGTCTCCTGAACCATGTCCTATTTTACATTCAACTACAGCATGAGATTCTACTTCAAGATTAGGAATATATTCATCTAAATAAGCTTTAGCAGCATCAATAGCTACAACATCAACTGGTAACTTTTTACCTTCATATTCAGAAACTCCACGACCTGTAAGAAGGAAATCAATAGGTTTAATTATATCTCCTCCACCAAAAATAGGATTCGATTCACCAGCAGTTATTTGAACTTCATCAGTATTATGGTGGAGTACTCCTCCAAATTCATCCATATAAAGTTTACAAAGAGCTCGACTTACAGACTCTGCAATTCCATCACTAATACTGTCAGGATGACCAATTCCTTTCCTTTCTACAATTTCAATGTCTAATTTTTCTATTGGTGTTTGGTTGAGCTTTTCAACAATGATATTTCTCATAAAAACCCTCACATAAGATTTTAGTAAAGTATTAAAGATCAATCTATTTTTTAATTTTAGTATTAATTTTAGTATTAACCTTAAGATTTAAATTTTAAGATTTAATAGTTTAAATAGTATATATAGATATAATTTAACTTTCCATATTATCTTTTTGATAAGATAATAAATAAATGTTAGTATTATAAGTATTAATAATATAAAAATTAATAATAAAATATAGAATATAATGAGATATATAACATAACAGGATTTAGTATGTGATAGATAATAAAATATAATATTATAATATCATGTAAATAATTAATTTAACTTCAATACTTAAAAGCTTTTATAAATTTTTTAATATTAATGAAAAATGAAAATATTAATTAAAAATTTATGAATAGTATAAAAATTGATTAGTAATATAAAATTTAATTAATAATAGGAAAGTAAAAGTTAATTAATAATATGAAAGTTGATTAAATATGAAAATCAATTAATAATATAAAATTGATGAATAATAAAAAATTAATTATATATAAAAATTGACAAATAATGCAATAGTCTATAAAAAGATAATTTATAGAAGGTGATTTAGATAAACAATAAAACTATTTTAATAAAAGAAAAAAAGAACCTCCAAGAAAAAATAGTTTTAGGTCCTATAAAATTTGCAAATGATTTTTTATCTAGATTCCAAGGATTGATGTTTAAAAAAGATTTAGAATATATTCTTGTTATAAAAACAGCTAATTCTAATGTTAAAATTTATTCTTCAATACATACATTCTTTATGCGAATAAATATTGATGTCATTTTTTTAAATGAAGAAAAAAAAGTTATAGAAACAGCACATATTTCACCCTGGAAGTTTTATAACCCCAAAAACAAAGCACATTATATTTTAGAATTAAAAGAAGGAAGTATTAAAAAATATAAAATAAAAATTGGGGATAAATTAGATTTTGTTTGTGAGTTTATATAATAAATATATTGATTATATTTTTAGATAACACCTATATACTAATAATTCTATTAATTATATTAGTTATAATTAATTGTATTGTTTATAATAGTTATACTGATTATATTTTTAGACAATAGAGCTATATTAGCTAATATATTAACTATAATACCTATATCAAGTATATTATAATATATTAGATATAAACTCAACAATTTCATTAGGATGTTTTAAAACATCTATGTCTTCCATTAAGACCAATTTATGAGTGTTTTCAATGTCTATTTCTCTCATATGAATAGTTATTAATTTTCCAGCTTTTATAGCATTAAATGAGCATGAATCTTGACAATCTCCACATCCAACACATTTAAGTAAATCAATTTCCTGTTTAGCTATTATCGCATCTTGAGGACAAGATTTAGCTGCTTCACACTCATCACAATCTGCACAGCTTTCAAGATCTAATTTAGATGGAAGAATTGTTTCAACATCACCTTCTTCCATGTCCACTGGAATAATAATAGTTTTAACTCCACCTTTTCCAGCTTGAGCAACAGAATTTGTAACAAGAGTATCAGAAATTCCATGAACTATTTTAGCAACAGTATTAGAAGTGGTAGGAGAAACAATTAAAAGATCATATTTTCCTAGAGAAAAACGTCCAGAAATAGGATAACTAAAACTTTGATCGCTTTCTAAAGCTAATTCTTTATAATATCCTCCTGTAATAGCAGCAACTCTTTCAAAGAGGCCGTACATATTTAGAACTTCTTCTCCAGCATTTGAAAGTAAAACTGTTATCTTATTATCCTTAGATAACTCTTCCATTACTGCAACACTTTCATCTAATAAATGTCCAGCTCCAGTTATTGCCCATCCAATACGCATTTTTAACTCCTATAATAAATTATTTCTAAATCAAAATTAGAATTGAATATATTTATAAGCTTCTGATTCTTCAAAAGCATAATGAACTTTAGTATAATCATTCATAAATTCACTAACTTCATCTTTAACATAAACTTTATCCATACAAACTCTCATTATAAATTCAGCTATATCAGACATCTGAGATTCTTTCATGCCTCTTCTTGTAATCTCTTGAGTACCCACTCTAATACCAGAAGGATCATCAGATCTATTAACATCATCCCATGGAAGGAGATTTTTATTTAAAATAATATTATTAGATTCTAAATCTTTAGCTAAAATAGATGCTCTACCAATATTAGAAACATCAAAACCTACTTGATGAGATTCTGTAAATCCTTGATCTTCACAAAGAACATTAAAACCATATTCATTTAAAGCTTGAGCTAAAGCTTTAGCATTTTTAATAGTTTGACTAGCATAATCTTCGCCAAATTCAAGCATTTCAGCTGTTGCTATTCCAAGTCCAGCTACATGATGAAGATGATGATTACTAACAACACCAGGGAAAACTGCCTCATCAATTTTTTTAGCATATTCTTCTTTAGTTAAAATAATACCTCCTTGAGTTCCAGGAAATGTCTTATGAGTACTACCCATCAAAACATCAGCACCTTCACGAAGAGGATCTTGGAATTTTCCACCAGCAATAAGACCTAAAACATGAGCACCATCATACATAATTTTAGCTCCAACTTCTTGAGCAGCTTCGTATGCTTCTTTAACAGGATGAGGGAAAAGGAATAAGCTACCACCGAAAAGAATTATTTTAGGCTTTATTTCAAGAATCTTTTTATTCATTGCATCAACATCAATAGTCATGGATTTTTCATCAAAGGGATGTTGATGTACTTTAAGACCTCTTATACCAGCAGCACTTACATTTGCATGACTAATATGTCCACCTACGGGAACTTCGAGAGCCATTATAGAATCTCCTGGCTTTGAAAAAGTAAAAAATGCTGCAAGATTAGCTACAACACCAGATGTTGGTTGAACGTTTACATGTTCTGCTTTATAAAGTTCTTTTGAAAGACGTATAGTAATTGATTCAATATCATCAATGTATTTACAACCTTCATAAAGTCTTTCACCACATTTACCTTCAGCATACCTATGAGAAAGATCTGAAGCCATTGCAGATTGTACTTGAGAGCTAGTTATATTTTCACTAGCAATGAGATTTATACTATTTTTCATCCAATCATTGTGGTCTTTCATCAATTTTTGAATTTCAGTAACATTACTTTCATTTTCAAACATTTATACACCTATATAACGAATATTAAAAATTAATACTTCTTGAAATTATATTTAATAATAAAAAATTTAATAATAAAACTTACTAGTAATTTATCAAAATGATAATTTTATAAATTTTAAGATATATCATATTAAGATATTTTATTTATATTAAAATATTATAATATTAAGATATATCAAAATATTTTAGTTAAGATTTTTATAAATATAACATTTTCATATTACAATTATTCTATATTATTTTCTAATTATTTATAGTTTTAAAAATTTCAAAAATAAGGTCAAATTATAAAAAACAAATAAAATAAAAAAATTGAAAAAATTGAAAAAGTTAAAAAAAGTTAAATATAATTAGATATAACTAAGTATAGTTAAAAATAGCTAAATATAGCCAAATACAGCTAAAAAAAAACAAAGTAAAAACAAATAAATTCTTAATTGAATATTTTAAAAATAAATAAAAAAATAAAAAATGGAGAATAAATCTCCAGGTTTATTTACCATCTTCAAGAGCAGCTTCAATTTGTGCCATGATTTGGTCAGTTTTGAAATGATTTTGATCCATAGCTCCAGATGGACATGCAGCTACACAAGTACCGCATCCTTTACATAGTGCAACATTAACAGTTGCTTGATCATCTTCAATAGCTACTGCACCATATGGACAAAGTTCAACACAAACTTCACATGCTCCACAGACATCTACATCAGTAGTAGCAATAATAGGTTCAATTTCCACTTCACCTTTAACCATAGGGATCGCTGCACGTGCTGCTGCACCAGAACCTTGTGCAACTGCATCAGGAATATCCTTAGGACCTTGTGAAACACCAGCTAAGTAAACACCATCTGTTAAAGTATCAACAGGTCTGAGTTTTGGGTGAGCTTCCATTAAGAAACCGTCTCCACTCTTAGATAAACCAATAGTTTGTCTTAACTCTTCTGCTCCTTCAGGAGGTATAAGACCAACACTTAAAACAACTAAATCATAATCATATTCAGTTACTGTGTTAAGTAATGTATCTTCCCCTCTTACAGTTAAAGTTAAATCATCATTTTCGATAATTTCAGAAGGACGTCCTCTTAAGAACTTAATACCATATTTTTCTTGAGAGTTTTTATAGAACTCTTCAAATCCTTTACCGAAAGCTCTGATATCCATGTAATAAAGAGTTACATCAGTATCTGGTTCGTGATCTATAATCAATTGAGCATTTTTCATAGAGTACATACAACATACTCTTGAACAATATGGTTTACCAATCTTATCATCTCTTGAACCAACACAATGGATAAATGCAACACGTTTTGGAGATTCATGATCAGATGGTTTAATAACATGTCCTTCAGTAGGACCAGATGCATTAATCATCCTTTCAATTTCCATAGCAGTAATTACATTAGTATGAGCACCATAACCATATTCAAGTTTTTCTGTAGGATCATAAGGATCATAACCAGTAGCTACAATAATAGTTCCTACTTCTAAATCAATAAATTCAGATTCTTGGTCATGTTTAACTGCTCCACGTTCACATATTTGATCACAGAGTTTACATTCAATACAGTAATCCTTGTCGATAGTAGCACATAAAGGTACTGCTTGAGGGAATGGAATAAATGCAGCTTTGACCATACCAATACCTTCATCGAAGTAATTAGGCATTTCAATTGGACAAACTTCTACACAAGATCCACAGCCGACACAAAGCTCTTCATCAATATATCTTGGTTTTCTTTCAACTTTTACTTTAAAGTTACCAATATAACCATCTACTTCTCTTACTTCAGAGTAAGTTAAAAGTTCGATGTTTTCGTGTTTACCAACATCCACCATCTTAGGAGCAAGAATACACATTGAACAATCAAGTGTTGGGAAAGTTTTATCAAGTTGTCCCATTCTTCCACCGATGGTAGGTTGTTTTTCAACCATATAAGTTTGGAATCCCATATCAGCTAAATCAAGAGCAGATTGAATACCAGCTACTCCTCCACCGATAACCATAGCTTTATTATCCACAGACACAACAGAAGCTTCTAAAGGTTCTAAAAGTCTAGCTTTAGCTACAGCCATTCTTGTTAAATCTTTTGCTTTTTCAGTAGCAGCTTCTGGTTCACCCATGTGTACCCAAGAATCATGCTCTCTTAAGTTAGCAAACTCAAACAAGAATTGGTTTAATCCAGCTTCTCTAATACATCTTCTAAATGTAGGTTCGTGGAGCCTAGGAGAACATGCAGCTACAACTACTCTGTTAAGATTATGTTCTTTAATATCATCTTGAATTACTTGTTGTCCTGGGTCAGAACAATAATATTTATAATCCTTTGCAATAACCACATTAGGGAGTGTTTTTGCATATTCGGCAACTGCTGGGACGTCGACGACCCCACCAATGTTTACACCACAGTGGCAAACATATACTCCAATACGTGGCTCTTCATTTTCTATATCTCTCTTCTCTTCTGCCATTTATAATCACCTTGTACAAGTTGATGATATCTAATATTTTATAATGCCCTAAATAACCTTTAATAATCAATTTTTCAATAATTAATTATACTAAATTTAAAGAATATTGTTTAATACTAAATATTTTAAATTATTAAATAAAATTATTAACTAATATTTAAATTATTGACTAATTTATCATTAATTAATTTTTTATAATTTCAATTTATTAATATTTATAAAATCTTAGATAGTGTTATGTATGCCATTTAAATAAATAAAGGTTTCTATTTTTATTATTGAGTAAAGTTTATATATGATAAAAAGAATTTGAATTAAATTGATTAGAATAAATAAAAAAAGGATTAAAAAGAATAAAATAATAATTAAGCCATTGAAAAGAACTAAAAAATATTAAAAGGAATTAGAAGCGGTGAAAAATGGTTAAAAAGTCTTTTAATTATAATTATAAAAAATTAAAAAAGAGAAAATTTTTTTAAAAAAAAAAGAAAATTATGTAAACTTTTAAAACAAAATATAATTTTATATAGTGCCAGTAATAAAAGGCAAAATCCCAATTAAGATAGGTAAAGTAATCAAACTAAAAACAGTAGTAACAACTGAACAATCAGCAGAAATACCAAAATCTAAATTGTAAGTAACTGCCAAAACCATTGTCAACATTCCAGATGGCATTCCAGCTTCCACAATGGCTATTGTAAATTCCATATTAGACAAACCTAACAAAGTCACAATAGTTAAAGCAATAATAGGAGCAATTACAAGTTTAACAATGACATCCAATCCAGCTATTTTCAAATTATTCTTAAGACCTTTAAATTGGAGAGAAAGGCCTAATGAAATCATTATTATTGGAATAGCCGCTGCAGATAAATATCCAATTATACTAGCAGGTATATTTCCAATAGGAATATTTAAAAGATTAAAAGTAATTCCCAAAATAAACGCCCATAAAACTGGAAAACCTAGAATTCTTTTAAACACATCCTTAATATTACCTCCAAAATTAGCAATCAATATTATGCTTAAAGAAAGGAACAATATTAGAGTACCCATATCATAAAAAATTGCTCTTAAAAGACCTGATTGGCCAAAAACACCTAAAACCATTGGAAATCCTAAAAAAGCAGTATTTCCAATAACAACAGGTACAATAGCCCCCCATAATTTTTTTTCAGGCAAATTTTTCTTTCTAAGGATAATATAAACAATCAACCCTGAAATTGCACCTACAGTAATACTAATTGTGGGCATTACAGCTAGGGTTGTAATATTAGATAAATTTGCAGAATATAAAGAAGAAAAAATAAGACATGGCATTGCAACATTAATAACTAATTTATTCAACACTTCAATGTCTTTAATATTAAGCAAATTAATTCTTTTAAGAAAATATCCCAAAAAAATCAAAAATAAAATAACAATTATAGTACTCATTACTTCAGACATAGTTTTCACTTTAATAAATGTGATTATAAAATATTTTAATAAATATGATTATAACATTTTTAATTATGAAATTTAATTTTCATAAAAAATATATTCGGTAATCTCTTAATTTTATCAGGTAAACTCTATTCTAATTAATAATATTTTTTTATTTCATCATTAATAAAACTAAAGCATTATCTAAATCAAAGTCAATATAAAAAATAAATCAAAGTCAATATTAAGATAATCAATTAAGAAAAAACAAGAAAATATTAAACAATTAAAAATCAAATGAATAAAAATTAAAGAATAAAAAATTAAAATAAAAAAGAAGTTAAATTAATAACTTAATCAACAATACCATCACTAGTAATTTTAAATACACATTCGCCTTCTGGTAAATGAGGAGAATCAACTAAACGAGCAATTCTTTTACCAGCTAAACCTTTTTTAAGCCAAATTCTATAAGTAGAAGCATGACCTAAAACATGACCTCCAATTGCTTTTGTTGGGCTACCAAAGAAAGCATCTGGTCTTGCTTGAACTTGATTAGTAATGAAAACAGCAACATTGTAAGTATTAGCTATATTTTGAAGAGCGTGCAAATGTTGATTTAATTTTTGTTGTCTTGTTGCTAATGACTCTCTTCCTACATATTCTGCTCTGAAATGAGCCATTAATGAATCAACAATTACTAATTTTATATTTGATCCACTTTGAATCAATTCATTAATTTTATCTGCCATTAAAATCTGATGAGCAGAATTAAAAGCTCTAGCAATATGAATTTTTTGTAAAACCTCTTCATGATCAAGTTCAAAACCATCAGAAATTTGTTCAATTCTTTCTGGACGGAAAGTATTCTCAGTATCTATAAAAACACATTCTCCATCAAGCCCCCCAAGATCTCTTGGAAGTTGAACAGTTACAGCTAATTCGTGAGAAATTTGACTTTTACCAGACCCAAACTCACCAAAAACTTCTGTAATAGATTGAGTTTCAATTCCTCCACCAATTAATTCATTGAAAGCTTCACTTCCAACTGTAATCCTTCCAACATCACGTCTTCTTTCCATAACATCGTATGCAGTTTCAAAGTCAATAGATTCTGCTTTTCTAGCTGCTTCAATAACTTTTTCAGCAACACCTTCTCCAATTTCTGCTTTTACAGCTAATTCCTTTGCAGTAGCCGTAGCTAATCTCATCATATCAGCGAAACCGGCGTCTCTTAATTTTTGTGCGGTTTTTTCCCCAACACTGGGCAAATCTTCAAGTTCTACCATAATACTCATCCCTATATTATTTATATTTTATTTATATAATTTTTGCTTTTATAATTCATTTATAAATTTCATAATTTAATAGTTCTAAAGATAAATTACTAAATCAGCTACTATAATTCTGTAGAAATAATTTTTTTAGGATTTAATCTAATTTCTTCATTATATTCATCAAAATTAACATCAGCAATAATTTTAATACTAAGCCCTGCTAAATTCTCAACTTTTCCTTCTAAAACACCTTCATCAGCACTTTCTTCAACAATCTCTGCTGCTTCATCAGTAGTCATTCCAAGAAGTTTTTCAGCTAATTTACCAAAGAAAGTAATAGAAATTTCTCCAGTATCATCCTCAATCCTAGCAGGAATCATTAAAAGATATCTTGGCTTTTCAACATCTTCTCCACAATAATCACAAACATATTCATCATCAATTTGATCTAACCTATTGCTACAGCTAGGACATCTAGCAGAAAGAATATTATTACCAAAAGTATCACCCAGTGCCCCCTGAATCTTAATATTTCTATCATCATCCTCTAAATCAACAATGTTTTTAGATCTATATAAAATTTCTTCCAACTCTTCAAAAGAAGGTAATTCATCTAATTCATCATCTTTTGCCTTAGTTATTTTAGTATTATTACTAATACTTAACTCAAGATTATCATTTCTAAAAGTTACCCTCGGATTTTCAATTTTTAATGCATCTCCAACTTCATAAGGATTATTTGCTTGTTCATTCCAAAGAGTAGTTCTTATAATTCCAGTATCATCACCAATTTCAATATTTCTAACTAATCCAGGAGTTCCATCTTGTCTCTGGAATTCATTCACATCTTGAATATCAATAACTCTTGCTAAAACTCTTATATTAGAATCATCTTCTTCTAATTCATCGATTTTTTTAGGAATATAAATCATGTCCTCAAGTTCTGAAAAAGAAGGTAAATCACCAGTTTCATCTTCATCTAATTTTATAATTCTTGCAGTTTTTCCTATATTAAGTTCAACTGAATAAAGACCCATCCGAGTCCTTGCATTCTCAATTAAAAAAGCATTTCCAGGTTCAAAATTATTTTGAGCTTTTTCATCCCAAAAAGATAACCTAACAACACCGGTTTCATCAGCTAAATCTCCAGATCTAACTAAACCAGTAGTACCATCATCTCTTTGAAACTCTCTTGGATCATGCATGGTTATAATTCTACCAAGAACATCAACCTCTTCACCATCTTCCTCAATTTCTTGAATAACTTCAACTTTAATTGGTCCTAGTTTTGATTGATAATCTTTTAAAAGATCGATTAAGCTATTATCTTCATCAGGGTTAGTTATTATTTGAGTGTTCCAATTAGTATTAACTCTATAACCAGTTTCAGTATATTCATCAAATTCAATGTTTCCACCAGTAATTTTAATAATATCTCCTTTATTGATGTTTAATTTAGTATCATCACCCCAAAGAGTTACTCGGATAGAACCTGTATCATCAGCTACCTCAATAGATTTAACAGCCCCTTTAGAACCATCAGCTCTATCAAATTCTATAGTATCTTGAATTTTAGTGACAATCCCAAGTAAGGTCACATCTTTCATTTCCTGAGCTTCAGCAATTTTTAAGATTTTATCCTCATATTCTGGAACTTCAAAATCCCCTTTAACTATTCTTCCATCCCAATGAGATAAAGATACTTCACCATTTCTTTCTCTAGCAGAAGCACCTAATATTTTTAAAGAATCTCCTTCCTTAATATCCAAACTGTTTATTAAGCCAGTATCTTTATTCCATAATGTATAACTAATTTTTCCAGTTTCATCTTGTAGTTCTAAAGAAGTTACTTTACCGTCTTTTCCATTTTTTTCATAGCTTCTAATTTTAGGAACTCTTATTAGTCTTGCAATAATATTTACAGTAGTATCTGGGGCAATTTCATCTATAGGAGTTATTATTTCCTCATATTCTGGAAAATTAGGATAATCATTACTATCTAAAACATTTATTGTTGAACGTGGCTGTAAATGAATTTCTTTAGTTCCAGATTGATAACCATCTTTAACATCAACTCTATTTATTTGAATAATATCTCCTTCATTAAAATTTTTTAATAATTTTATGTTTTCAGTCCATAAAACTACCCTTATTTCTCCAGTATCATCAGCTATTTTTAAATTAGCTAGTTTTCCATCTTTCCCTTTACGACTTGTGAAAATTTTTGGATTTGAAATACCAATTACTCTGCCAATTACACTTAAATTTTGAGCTCCAGATTCTAATTTAGATATTTTATCCATTGCATGTTCTTGACTTTCAGACCTATGTTCATTTTTTTCATTGATATATTCCCCTACAACAGTCCGAGCAATGTCAACATCACTCATAAAGCTTATATCCTTATAATCTTTCTTTTTTTCATTCATTTTCTCTAAAAATTCTTCTTCAGAGATTTTATCCTTGATTTTGTTATATTCTTCTATTATTTCATTATCCATACCAAACCCTCACAATTAAATATTAATTATTTTTTTATATATCTAGAACTTTTTCCAAGAGCAAATGAGGAGTAATATTTTAAAATAAATATTAAATTTTAACAATTATAATACTCTTTTACAACTATAATACTCTTTTTATAAACAAAAAGCTCTTTTTTATAAATATAAAACTCCATATAAATTTTTAATTATATTAATAATATAATTATATTATTTAACTTAAAGATTTTTATATTTAATTCAAAGATTTTTATAAAAAACCTGTTATATAATATTTTGATATTCAGATCTCACAGATTTCAAAAAATATTTGAAACTTATTATAACTTTTATTAACATAACTATTATAATAATTAACAGTAATTTAGTATTACTATTAAAAGAATAGTAATAACTATTATATAAATATTATTACAATTATTTTAAAAAATTATAATCATACAATAACCTTGTAGCAATATAAAATATAGTAAAAAATAATTAAAAAATATTAAAAAATATTTAAAAGTATTAAAAAATTAATTAAAAATTAATAAAAAGCTAATTAAAAAAATATTAAAAAATTTACAAATTAAAAATTAATAAAGAAAATTTAATAAGCATTCTTATTACCTTTTAAAATTGTTTTCCACATAATTAAAACATCTAAACCAAAATACCAATTTTCTACATATTCAATATCATACTCAATACGCCTTTTAATAGAAGTGTTTCCTCTATACCCATGTATTTGAGCCAATCCAGTGAGTCCTGGTCTAACTTGATGTTTTACCATGTACTTTGGAATTTCATCTCTAAACTTCTCTACAAAAAAAGGTCTTTCAGGTCTAGGACCAACAACACTCATTTCACCTTTTAAAACATTGAAAAACTGAGGCAATTCATCAATACTAGTTTTCCTAATAAAATCCCCAATTCGAGTTTTTCTAGGATCATCTTCAGTAGTCCATTCGGATTTCTCTTCAGATTCATCCTGTACCTTCATACTTCTAAACTTGTACATCATAAAAGGCATTCTTTGATAACCAATTCTTTCTTGTTTAAAAATAATAGGGCCTGGAGAACTTATCTTAATAGCAATAGCTGTTAAAATCATTATTGGAGAAGTTATAATAATAGCTATTAAAGATATCACAATATCAGAAATTTTTTTCATGAATCTATTTAAAGCATCATCTAAAGGGACATAACGAATATTGATAATAGGTAATTCATCAATCATATCTACAGAAGGCTTTGCAGGGAAATATCTATAATAATCAGGAATTATCTCAGCTTTTACACCATGATTTTCACAAATATCCACCAATCTAGTTAAATTATCATAATATTTAAGAGGAATAGCTATTATAACCCTATCATATTGATTATTAGCTAAAAAATCATCTAAATCACCTATTAATCCAATAACAGAAGCCCCATTAGTTCCATCAATTACATGACCAATTTTATGATGAGAACCTAAAAATCCACTAATAGAATAGCCTAAATATTTCTTAGATATGATTTTTTTAGCAAATTTAATAGCTAACTCTCCATCCCCAACGATTAAAATATGTTTAAGATTTTTATCATTAGATCTAATATGTTTTAATATAGATCTAAATATTGCTCTTTCAATTATAGCAAAAACAGTACTAAAAGAGGCAAAGACAAAAATTAACTTTCTTGAATAGTTAGGTTCATCTATAATAAATAATAATGCAATTAAAACTATAAATGCCATTAAATTGACTTTAAAAATCTCTGTAGCCTCAGATATTATACTTGATTGGTTTCTAAAAGGCTTATATAATCCTGAAAAATAGTAAAAAATTAAATACAATGGAATAATAAATAGTGCAAGTAACAAATAATTTTCAAATGGAAGAAATCCTCCCAAAGGTCCAAAAATAGTTGTTTTAAATCTTAAAAACCAAGCAGCAATAAATGCTAAAACAACCACTAAGGCGTCAGTTGTAATTAATATAGCATTTAAAAGTCTTTGGTTTTGTTTTATCATAATATCCCTATTAATATGTTGATATAAATTAGATATAATGTATATTGGAGATGAACTAATATAAATTATAATATTTTAATATGTTAAATAATTATACAATTATATAATATAATCACTATTATTTATATCATTATTGTAATTTAAATAAATTTATATAAATACAATTATGAATACTAATTATTTAATATTTATAGAAATTAAATCAGCATCATTTCTTAAAAACATTGAACACTAATTTAATCGTTAAAAGAAAGATTATACCTAAATATACCGATAATTTAGTAAAAAAAGAGTATTTTTTATCATAATGTTTATTATAAAAAAGATACATAGCTCTATAAAACTCAAATATTAGCTTAGATTTTTGTTTTTTGCTACTTGCACCTTTATAATGGATAATTTCAGATTTTCCATAGTATATAATTTTCCAACCAGCACTTTTTATTCTATAGCACCAATCAATATCTTCACCATACATAAAATAATCTTCATCTAAAAGACCTACTTCATTTATAGCTACCTTTCTAACAAGCATAAACGCTCCAACCAAGCTATCTACTTCATAAATCCCATTATCATCAAGATTATCTAAATTATAATCATCGGAATTAGAATTTTTAATCTTATTAAAACCAAAAAGCTTGTAAAAAGAATTTTTAGGATTTGGAAAACTACGTTTACAAGATTTATCTAAATCACCATTAGGTAAAAGAATCTTACAACCAACAGCCCCAACATCATTATGACTTTTTATAAATTTTAAACAATCATCGATTGAGCCATCTTTTACAATAGTATCAGAATTTAAAAGAAGAATGAAGTCCCCTTTAGATTTTTTAATAGCTATGTTATTAGCAGCAGCAAATCCTTGATTAGTTGGATTATTTATAAAATTTATCTTTCCATTGGAAGCTTCATTTGAAAAATGAGAAAAATAAGATTTTAATTTTTCATAACTCCCATCTTGAGAATTATTGTCAACTATGAAAATCTCATAAGATGACTCTGTTGTTTCTAAAACAGAATTAATTGTATTTTTTGTTAATTCATAAGTCTTATAATTAACAATTATTATTGATAAATCCATATAATCACTATAAATTTATAATCACTATAATTCTATAATTAAAATAATTCCATAATTAAAATAATTCTATAATTAGAATAATTCTATAATTATTTGTAAATAAGTTTAAATGTATTGATTATTAGTCTCCATTGAATTTTAAAATAATTTTTTAAGTTATTCCTTTTAAATTCTGTTTTTTTTATTTTATTTCTATTTTTTATTCCTTCTTTTAATCCTTTTAGGTATAAATCTCCATAACCTTTCCTGATGAAAAAAATATATTTTATTAAAAATCCAATAGCTAAAAATCCTATATTTAATAGTATTTGAGGCCAAGGCATATTCTTATATATAACCCATATGTTATTACGAGCAGCTAAAGGTATTTTAAACTCATTATACCTACTTCCACTTGACCCACTTCCAATATGATATACAATAGCATCAGGAGAATAAACATTTTTGTATCCAAATATTCTAGCTCTATACCCAATATCTACATCTTCCATATATGCAAAAAAATTCTCATCAAAATATCCAATTTCATTGAAAATTGATGTTCTATATAATGCAGCCCCTGCACAGCTACTAAATATTTCTCGTGGCTTTGAATATCTTGTTATTGATTTATCTAACCCATCACCTGACTTTTTCGTCCAACCAAGTAAAGTATATTCATCACCAGCATCATCAATTAAGTCCGGGTTATCATATTGTAGCATCTTAGAACTTACACTAAAAATCTTTTTATCATTATTTATAGTATTAAATAGTCTATTGAAAAAGTTAGAATCAATTTCAACATCATTATTCAATAAACAAACATATTCACTTCCACGATTTACAACTAATTCAATTCCTTGATTTACAGCTTTAGAAAATCCAAGATTAGAATTATTAGCTATTAAATGATATTCGATATTTTCATTGTTTTTTTCGAAATATGATTTAAAAATTTCTATTGAATTATCTACAGAAGCATTATCAACAAGAATAATTTGCAATTTATGAATTTTTTCTTCTTTTAATGAATCTAAACATCCTTTAAGAAATTTATTACCATTATAATTAGGAATAACAACAGAAATTTCCATAAATTCACCTGTAGATATTTTTAATAATAAATATAATAGATACTATAATAATTGATACTATAATAATAACTTTAATAACAAAATTTATAATAAATATTATTATCTTTAATATTATACTATTAAAATTGTTTAATTTTAATAGTAGTATTATTTATAATATTTAATTAGCAATGTTTTTTAAATTTCTTCTTAAAATAATTATAATGAATATAAGCTTATGAATATAATATTGAAAATTAATTAAAAAAGGTATTTTTCCATTGTTAAAACCTGATTTAAAAAGATTTTTCTGATTTAGAGAAGTTAATATAGATTTTTGATTAATTTTAGAGAATTTGAAGTTTTTGTATAAATTTAAAACATCTTCATAGGAATTTTCAAAATGTATATTATTTTCCTTTAATATATCTAAATTAAAAAGTTTATTTGATAAATAGAGATCAAAAATCATGAACTTTGACTTATAAGAAGAATAATTTAAATCTTTGTAGGTATAAGCTAATAAATTTGAAGAAAAAATTTTTATTAATTTTTTATCGCCATCATTATCATTAAAATAATAAAAAGGAGAAGATGTAAACGCGTATCCATTTTTATCTGATCTTTTAATATTTTGTTTTTTTTCAATATTAAAGAAAAGATTTTTTAATGAATTTGAACCCAAATATAGTGGAACATCGATGAAAAATCCATACTTTGATTTAGACCTTTCTATGGCTATTTTTTTAAAGTTAAATTTTTCAACAGTTTCTAAAATAGATAAGTTTGACTTTTCTAAAAATTCTTCATTAACTTTAGATTTCAATTTTCCATTTAAAATAACATCAAAAGAATTAAAATTCTGAGTATAAATTGATTCAAGTAGCTTATTGAAATTTTCATTAGATATATCCATATTATCAATAATTAAAGATATGAAAGGAGCTTTTAGGTATTCATTATTTGTTAAAATAAAATTTTCATTTATTTTTTTATATTTGCCAATTTCATACAACCTTTTAATATCTACTCGAATATCATTAGAAAACTTAAAATCATTATTTTTTAAAAATTCCTTATTAAATAGTTTATCCGATAAAAAACAATCATATTCTGTATTAGAATTTATTAATTCTCTTTTAGAAAATTTATTGATATTATAAGTATCATTATTTGAGAATTTGTCTTCTATAACAGAACACATTGGATCCATAACCCAATTATAATCGTTTCCATTAATCTTATCAAACATTTTTTTAAATAAGTTTGGAGAAAATAGAATATTTTCCTCAATAAAAAACATATATTTTCCTTTAGATAATTCAATGGCCCTGTTTTTAAAATCATGACTATAGTCAGACTCAATAAACTTAATATTTTCTTTATTAATTACATTATCATCTAAGATTGATTTAAATTCATTAGGAACTATTAATTCAAATGCCGGAAAATGAGAATTATAAATATTATGAATAATTCTATTTAAAGAAATTTTATTAATATTAAAGTTATTAATGTCTGAATCTTTATTTGAATCTACTTTTAAGTTGCCTAAAACAATTGAAATTATTGGGTTTTTAGCCATTTCTTTATGACTAGTAATCAAATTATTAAGATCTAAATCATTATTACTTTTTATACATTTCTCCCAAGTTGGAGGAAACATATCTTCTTTTAGCTCATCAATTATTTCTTTAACTCTCTTCAATGTTTTATCATCACTTTTCCAAAAAAATCTGTATGTTATTTTTATAAATAAGGCTGTGCACTCTTTATATCTTAAAGTATCAATATAATTCAACATATATCTGTTAAATCCCGTTAATTCATTTTCTCTCCCTTGTTTAATTAATTCAATCTTATATTTATCACAATACTCTTGGAAAGCGTTTAAAATGATTTTATAAGATTTATAGTAAGAATTAACAGAATCTAAATTTGAATCTTGTGAAAGTGAAGAATCATCAGAGAATAATCTCTTTTTATATAATAAAAAATTGTGAGGGCAACCTACAATTTTATCACACTGATATAGATAGGAGAAAAAAAAGCCAGCATCACTAGAATGAGTTAAAAGAGGCATTTTAACTCCAGTTTCAATGAGTTTTTCTCTCCTAAACATTTTATTTAGTATCAACATAGTCCAAATTATTTTTTCATCATGAGGAAGAATATTATCTAAGTGAGAAAGTATTTTAGCATTTTTATATTCTCTTCTTGACCATGTATCAAAAGAAGTTTGAGGACCAATAATCAGATCAGGAATCGTATTTTGTGATTTATGAAATTTTATAGTCTCATTAATATTATAAAGAGCTTCTTCAAAAAAAAGATCCCCATCAGGATCTAAAAATCCAATATATTCTCCAGTTACTAGTTTCAATGCATTATTACGAGCAACAGCTACACCTTGATTTTCTTGATAAATATATTTAAAATTAGAATATTTATTACAATATTCATCAATTATGTTCTGAGTTGAATCAGTGGAACCATCGTTGACGAGAATAACTTCAAAATCTTGAAAAGATTGATTAACTAAAGAATTTAAAGTATCCCTAATATGATTTTCTACATTATAAGCTGGCAAAATTATTGAAAATCTATAATTAATCTTAATGCCTCCCAAATATATATTAAATTGTTTAACATGACGAATCATAAAAATAGCTATTAAATAGCCCTTTACTCTGAAAAAAATAAAAAATAAATATAATTATAAATATATTAACTTAAAACATATATAAATCTTTTATTATTTAAAAATAAAATATCAAATTTATTTAAAAGTTTTAATAAAATAATTAAAATCAGTGAATTAGAAGTTGACAAATTATTAATATTAAATTTCCTAATATTATTAATATTAATATTTCTTAATATTATTGATATTAATATTATTAGTATTATATTCCATATTAAACATCTACTAATAATTATTATATTCCATATTAAATAATACATCCTAATAATTATATTTTTTATAAAAATTAATTAATTTTGATATTTTATTTTTGCCTATCTTCATAGATTTAATCTGTTCAAATTCATTTTTCTTTTTAATTTGATATTTTTTATTTTTCCATATCTTTTTTTCAGACCTATATTCTTTAATGCGATTATTAAATTCTTCTTTTTCAAGGTTTGAAATAGTTTCTACAGGAGGCATATAAGGAATCTTTTCAATAAATTTATCTATATAAACTCTTTTAACATTTATATCTTGATCAAAAACAGTTTTTATATTATTTTTCTTCCAAAACTTTAAATAATTTTTAAAAAGTTTTTCATGATTCTTCAGAGGGGATTTGAAATTAACATTATCTATAATATCCTGTATAGAATTTAACTCATTAAGGTCCTCTTTATATATCCTTGTTAAATCATGATATTCAGATACATCTTTCATACGAGCATCTTTAACAATCATTATACTTGGTGTTCCAGAAATGGCCGCCATGATATTTCCATGTAACCTTGCTCCAAAGCTTAAATCAACAGATTTTAAAAATTTAATCCATGTATAAACACTTATTGGCACTTTAACACGGTTATTTTTATAAGAATCTGATTCCATATTTGTAGGATAATTATGATTTTTAAATTTTAAAGAAGGTTTTCCTAAATAGCATAATTTTAGCTCACTTTTAGTTTGAGGAATAAAATAATAATTTGAAAAGTCATTCATAGTTTTTGAAATAATTTCTTCAATTAAATGACCATATGGAGCAGAATTTAAAGATATTTTAGAATTTTCATCAATTATAAAATCTTTGATTTTTAAATGATTGCCAAAAGTGAACATTGAAGGACAACCAATAACCATGAATTCTTTTTTAGTGAAGCCTAAATTTGAAAGATAGTTTCCAGTTACATTACCTCTAACCCCTACTATATTTCCGTTTTCAGTTATACTTTCCACAAAATTAATAACATCTTGGTCAAATGAGAAATTTTCATATCCATCACTTTTTAAATCTGCACTAAGACCAATACCCGGAATAATAATAGGAATATCTAAGCTTTTAAAGAGTTCTGTGAATCTATTTAACTTTTTAATAAAATTATCTCGAAAAGAATTTGCCATTGGACAAATATAAGCAGAATAATTTTTATTAATTTTTTTAGAGTTTGCTGAGGTTATATATCCACGATCAACACCATAATAATCAGAAACTAGAGAAACATCCTTTTTAAGCAATGCCCTAAATATTGAAAATTGATATACTAAATTACCAATATTATTACCAATAGAATTTCTAACAATCATTTTTGAAGGATTAAAATTATCTAAAGGAGAGGTTCCACAACGAATTAGCATTTTTTCCATATATTCTCATTCCAAAAATAAATTAAACTATTTTAAATTTTAATATTAATTCATTTTCTAATTTAATATTTTTATATTTGTTTATTATTGATTTTTTTATTATTATCTTTTTAATATTATTTTTAGTTATTATTAGTTATTTATTATTAAATTCATTATTGAGTAGTTTTAAAATTAGATTAGCTACTCTATGTGAAGATTTACCATCAAAATCATTGAAAAACATATTTTTGAATTTTTGAACTTTAAATGTTTCAAAATCATTATGATAAATCGCTTTAACTAAGTCTTTAAGATTAAAAACTATTTTTCCTGGAACAAAAATTCTATAATCAAAATAAAATCCCCTATCTTTAGAATATTCTTCTAGATCATATGAATAAAATAGCATTGGAATATTTAAGATTGATGCTTCAAAGATAACTGAGGAGTAGTCTGTAATTAAAAGATCTGTGATGAACAATAAATCGTTTATTTCTGTATATCTTGATAAATCCAATACCTGATCTTTGTATTTCTTTGGAATATTCATTTTTTCTTTTATAAAAGGATGATGTTTTACTATTAAAATGCAATTGGATAAATAATCATCTTCATCTTTATCGATATCTCCTAATAAATCAAAAAAAGTCTCAATATTAAATTTATCCTTTGGATAATAAGCATCATCTTTACCTTCTCCTCTAAAAGTAGGGGCAAATAAAATAACTTTCTTATTTTTTAAAATAGGGTGTTCTCTATAAATTTTATTTATAATCTTCTCCCCATATTCTTCATCAAAGAATATATCTGTTCTCGGAATCCCTGTAACTATGACTTTTTCATCAGAAATACCAAAACCTTCACTATAAAATCTTTTTATATTTTTTGAGCTGACAATTGCATAATCATAGCTTCGATGGTTTGGAGAATCCTGATTAGCTGCACCAAACTTCCCTAATCTTGAAAAACCAAATGTTTTAAATGCTCCAACTGCATGCCATAGTTGGAAAAGCTTAATACCTTTTTTTAATTTGAAATTATGGATATTAGGATAAAAATCATCTAAAAGAATAATTTTAGAAGTAGATATTGAATTAACAAAAGTAATCATTTCAGAAAAGCTTAAATCCTTTATTTTTTTATCAATTAAGAATTTTGATATCTCTAATTTATCATTAGTTTTAAAAATATCGAATATAAATTCAAAATTTCCAGATAAATCATTTCTTCTTTCAGATAAAAACAATATTTTGTTTTCTTTAATTTTTTTCGTTCTAAAGAAAATATATAAAAATTTCATTATAGCTATCTTAAATGATCTTTTACCATATATAAATCCAGAAAAATTTAAAGTTTTCCAATTTATATGAAGTAATATTGACTTAAAAGTATTTCTTCCTTTTAAATAAAATGGAGATTTATTTTTTAAGCCTTTAGAAGCTAAAAATCCATCAAGAAAAAAAATAGGAAATGCTAGAATAGAAAGTATGAATAAAAAAAAACTTTCCAAAAAGCTTATTGATTTATAAGTAAACTTATTTCTATTATTCAGCTTTTTTTTTAGTATATCTTTTCTAGCTTCAAGTTTTAATAAATTATTCTCTATTTTTGGATCATAATCATTATCTTTTAATGTAAAATTAAAGTTAGAATTTGTTTTATCTATTAAAAATTCTTCAATGAAATCATTTCCATATATTAAACTAATGCTAATATTTATATCATCGATAAAATCCTTATTCCAAAAAATATGGTTTATTTCAAAAGTTTCACTAGCTAATATAAAACAATTATTAGAAATATTGTCTCTAAAAAAGCCCCTAATTTTAAAAGGAATTCTTCTATTTTCAATTGAATTAGAAAAAATAATTTCTAGATAGGGATTATATTCAGTTGGACTTTTAAATTCTATTTTTAAAGATAAATTTAAAATGTTATCCAAAATACTCAATTCATCAATTTGGATTTTCGGATTCATAAGTACACTATCAATAAATTATTTTAAATTGTTTAGTTTATCTATATTATCAAATTAATTAGTTTTTATAATTTATAATATTGAATTTCAGATTATTTAAATATTATTTAATTATTTAATTATTTAAATAAAATACTTAATTGAATATTAATTGAATATTATATAAATGAAATGAATTGAAAAAATAAATTAATAGATCAGTTATCTTTTCCAAATAAATAGTCAATAATCCTTTTAGAAGATTTATCATCTAAATATTCATGGTTTTTATTTGAAAAACTATCAATTTTACCCATATCAAAATGATTATTTTGGATTATATTGATAATATCCTTAGTATTTTTAGCTATGGGACCAGGAACATTATTATAATCAAAATAAAATCCTCTTTCATTATTAGAATAATAATCTAAATCAAAAGGATAAAAAATAATTGGTTTAGAAAGTATAGAATATTCTATCATTACTGATGAATAATCTGTGATTAAAATATCTGAAATTAATAATAATTCTTGTAGATTTTCATATTCACTTACATCAATAGAATTATCAATCTTAGAAATATTGAATTTAGGATGTGATTTAAAAAAAAGACAATATTTATCCCCTAATTCTCTTTGAAAAAGATTACCATTGAAATGGTTAGAAATATTGTCATTTAATTCTTTATTTGTTCTAAAAGTAGGAGCATACAATACTATTTTTTTACCTTTAATCTCAGGATAAGCTTTTTCAAATTTATTCTTAATTTTCATAATATTTTCAGAATTATTATTATTTTTATTAAAATAATAATCTATTCTAGGAGTTCCAAGAGCTAATATTTTATTTTCATCAACACAAAAAGCTTTTTGATAAATTTTAGAAAGATTATTAGAACTAACAAATAAATAATCAATTTTAGGTCCGATTAATTTAAATAAATTTTTAATGTTATTATCATCTAATATTTCGAACCCAAATTTTTTAAAAGCACCAGGAGCATGCCAAAGTTGTATAACAAGAGTATCTTCACTAAAATTCATATATGCCATAGGAAAAAAATTATCATTCAGAAATATATATTTAGATTTAGCTAATTTATATGTTTTAATAATGAAAAATTCTAATAAAAAGAAGATCATTTCAAAAAAAAATTTAAAGGATTTAATGTTATTAAAAGAAAATTTGTCCTTATAAATGAAATTATATTTAAAATAGCCCCTAGTATCTAATTCTTTTTTAATATATTTTAAATTACCATCAAATGAATTACCTTCTATTATAAATGAAATTTCATCTTTTTTAATTGGAAAAAAGTTAAAAATATTAAATATAATAGCAAATAATTTATAATTAAAATTCATTTTTTAACCTTGTAATCATCTAATATTTCTATATTATCTAATATTTTTCTTTATAAACTTTCACAACTTCTTTTACATCCCCAGACATTTTTAAATTACCGTTTTCCAGAAGTATTGCTTTATTACATAATTTTTCTACCTGTTTTATTGAATGAGAAACAAAAAGAACAGTAGTATCCTTATTTTCAATCATCCCCATCATCTTTTTAAAACTTTTCTTTCTAAATTTAGCATCACCAACCGAAAGAACTTCATCTAATATGAGAATGTCTGGATTAACCATAGTAGAAATTGAAAACCCTAATCTTGCTCTCATTCCAGAAGAATAATTTGAAACAGGAACATTCAAAAATTTCCTTATTTCAGCAAAATCAACAATTTCATCAAAACGTTCCTCCATGTATTTTGTAGAAAATCCCAAAGTAGCTCCTCTTAAAAATATATTTTCGCGGCCAGTATATCTTTTATCAAAACCAGAACTTAATTCCAAAAGAGGTACTACCCTACCTTTTGTTTCAACAGACCCTTTACTTGGTTTCATAACACCAGCAATTACTTTAAGTAAAGTACTTTTTCCTGCACCATTTAAACCTAAAATAGCTAGTCTATCACCCTTATTTACATCAAAAGTAATATTCTGAAGTGCCCAAAACTCTTGAAACATTAGCTCTCTATTTTTAAGGTTTTTAAAATAATTTTTTAAACTAATTTTACCTTGTTTTTTTAGATTAAATCTTACTGAAACATCATTTACAGTAATAACCTTATCACTCAAATTATCACCTAGATATATAGTATAAATTTATCCTGATATTTATATAAAAGGATAATTCCAATTGTTAGGAAAAATATAGTAACTCCAAGAACATAAAAAACTTGAAATGGATCATATGCCTGACCATATATTACAGATCTTCTAATCATGTCAATTACTTGAAACAAAGGATTATAATCAAAAATAAATTGATATTTTTCTGGAACAACTGATACTGGATAAAATAATGCACTACCCCACATAAGTAAGGTTGTAAAAACTCCCCAGAAATGTTGAACATCTCTAAAGAACATTACAATAGTAGCAAGAGTTAATCCAACACCTAATGTCATGAAAAATAAAAGTGCAAAAGGTATTATCACAAAAAAGATATGCCAAGTTAATACAACACCTGTAACAATTACAAGTAGAGCTAAAACTATTAAAGACATTATAAAAGTAACATATTTTCCAAGAACACTAGCTAATGGATAAATATATTTTGGGACATAAATTCTTTTAATAATAGTGGCTTTTTTTAATGACCTTAAAGCCGCTTTCGATCCTCCTGAAAAGAAGTCAAATGCTAATCTACCACATAAAAGATAGACTGGGTAATTTTCAACAGATTTTCCTAGAAATGTAGAGAATACTATACTCAAAACTATTGTATATAGTAATGGACTTAAAAAAATCCAAAAAACACCTAAAAACGATCTTCTATACTCTAACTTCACACTCTTTTTAACAAGCTCATACAGTAAATATCTGTACTTCATAAAGTTTTGAATGAATCTATTATCCATAATATTTCCAAAAGCCATAGATTAACTCCAATCAAGAAAATTTAATGATATTTAAGATGTTTTTATTAATGATTAAACAATTTAATATTTTATTAATGATTAAACAATTAATGTTATATTAATTTAATTTGATAAATATAGTATTTAAAATATTGATAAGTATAGTATTTAAAATATATAGCAAATATAGTATTTAATTTATATATTCTAAAATAAGTTTTAAATTATGAATTTTAGTAGCTATTTAAATTATAAATTTTAATAGTTATATTAATTAATAAACTTAATTATAAACTTAAATTAATTATAGAATTTTTTAGCATATTCTAACATTCATATAATAAAAATATATAATTTTAGTTTGTTTTATTATATCTACTAAATAGTTATTAACTTTTAATATTTAGGAATACAATATTGAATTCATATAAGAAAAATGCTATTTATTCCAAATTAAAACAGTTTTTCCAAAGCTAGAATTAAAATCTTTTTCAAAAGCTAGATTAATATCATTAAGAGTTCTAATTTCAATAATATCATTTATAATATTCTCCAAATATTTTAATATTTTTGGGTGTTCTTTAAAAATTTCAATTGTTTTAATAAAATCACTGCGACCACTTCTACTTGTTCCAAATAAAAGTAATCCTTTCTCTAATATCATCCTTGTATTCATTGGTACATCATATTCAGAAACACCTAAAAGAGATATTGTTCCTTCAGGATTTATTAAATCTATTATTTGATTAATAGCTGGTTGGGAACCCCTTCCACCCACACATTCAAATGCATGATCTATTTTTATTTCATCTGGAACTTCATTTATTCTGAATGTTTCATCGGCAAATGTAAATAAATTTAGTTTTTCATTGTTTTTTCCAAATACTATGATTTTGGATTCTGGAAAGAATATTTTAAGTAAAAGAGAGGTTATATATCCTAGATTTCCATCTCCCCAAACTCCAATTATCTTTTTTCTTTTATGTGAAAAATTAGAAAATCTATCAATTGAATGAACACTAACACTAATAAGTTCTGTAAATGAAGCTACTTCTCTATTAATATCTTTTGATATTTTTACAAGTCTATCTGAATCAGAAATTATATAATCCTGCATAAATCCATCAAAACCACTAGCTCTGAAATTGCTTGACCTCAAATAGTTTTCAGCTATTATATCATCCTCTTCAGTAGGAGTATTTGGAATAATAACAACTAAATCTCCTTCATTAAAAGTTCCAGTATTGTCATTAATTACTTCTCCTATTCCTTCATGAATTAATGCCATAGGTAATTTTTCATTTAAAGTTTCAGGATCTCTATTTCCTTGAAAATATCTTTGATCAGCCTGACATATTGATAAATGAGTTGGCCTTACAACTACTTTATTATCTAAATCAGTTGCCTCATCATAAACTTCCTCAAATAGTTTTGGAGAAACTAATTTATATATAATGTTAATCATTATTTCACTCTAAAAATTCAGAATATATAAATTCATATATTGTTCATTAATTGATTATTTCTTAATTTAATAATGTTTAAATCTGTGCTGAATTATTTTAAAATAGAATTAGCAACTCTTAAGTCATAAGGGTAAGTGATTTTAATATTGGTTATTTCCCCTTTAACAAGAAATACTTTCTCATTGTTTATTGAGAATATTTTACAAGCATCAGTCAATATTTCTTTTTGTTCTTTAGGTATATTATTATAAAGTTGTTTTAATTTATTAATCTTGAATGATTGTGGTGTTTGTCCTTGATACATATGTTTTCTATTTGGAATACTATTAATAAATTTATTATCTTCACTTTTTACAATAGTATCTGTAGCAGGAATTACAGTATCACAAGCACCATATTCCTTTGTATATTTAATATTTTCCTCAATTATTCTATGAGTTAAAAAAGGTCTCACAGAGTCATGAGTCACAATAATCGAATCTTCATTTATGTCAAAATTATTCTCAATATATAAAATTGCATTCATTATAGTATCATTTCTAAGATTTCCACCTTCAATTACTTTTATTGACTTTGAATCTGGAATATATTTTGATATAAGATCCTCTGTATGACTAACCCACTGTTTTGGACATAAAACAATGATTCCTTCAAAATTTTGATTTATATAAAATTTCTCTATTGTGTGTATTATAATTGGTTTATCACCTAATAAAAGAAATTGTTTAGGTTTTCCAACGTTTCCCATTCTAGTTCCAGTTCCACCTGCTAATATAGCTGCAAATATCATAGTATCTCCTGTTTCATTAAATTGCTGGATAAAATTAATAAAGATATATAATATAATAAAAATATATAATATTTATTATAAAATTTCAATATTTTTAAAATATAATATTGTATAATTCTAATATTTTAAATTTTAATATACATTAAAAACATTAATATGAATATATTAATACAGATATATTAAAATTATTGATATAAGTATAGTTTTTTATATAAAAAATATATAGTTTACTTAATATAAATTATTTTATGCTAATTTATAAGTTTCTATTAATGATATTTATATTATAAATTTCTATTTATATTATAAATTTTCAAACATTTAATATGATAAATAACTAAAGTATAATACAAATTAAAGTATCTATTCAATACAAGTTCATATATTATCTCATCAAACAACATTTGATATAATAGTTTTACTATTATTTGTAAATAATATATAAAACCCATTATTAGTAAAGAATATAAAAACCAACTATCCACTAGCATTTCAATTAAAACAGAACATACATATTCAACCTTCGTGAAGTATTTATACCGGCACCTATATATTATAATTACTTATCATAATTTACAATCTAAAGTATTATAAAAAAATAAAATATTATAAAGTCTTAATCAATATGCATAAACTTTAGTTTTCTATTTTTATTTTATGGGGAATGAATTTAATGAAAAATATTTTAATTAGAGCAGGGAAAGATTATTTTACAAACATTTCTCCTGAAGCTACATTGTCTTTTAGAAATCGTAGTACTTTTGGACATAATGTAGGATTTTATTTAATTTCTGATTCAGTATATAAACTAATTTCAACACCAAATACATCTATAACTCCAGATAGCTATTTGATTGGTTCAAGACAATCTTATAAAAAGAATGTTGCCGAAACTATAAATAATGAATTCGATGCATTTGTGCTTCCTGTTGCGGATTTTTTAAAACCAAAACAAATTGGACATATGAAAAGATTAACTTCGTTGATAAAAAATTTGGAGATTCCTATATGTGTATTAGGGCTAGGAATCGGTGTTAGATTAGAAGTAGGTAAATTTAATCATGATAAAACTGACAAAGTTGTTAAAAATTTCATCTCTTCAATATTAGATAAATCTAACTCAATAGGAGTTAGAGGTGAGCTAACCTTTAAATATTTAAATAAATTGGGATTTAATGAAGACCAAATAAAAGTCTTAGGATGCCCATCAGTCTATTTAAACGGTCCAGAATATAATATTAAACCTCCAGAAATTAATAAAAATTCAAAAATAGCACTGAATATAACTCCTTTTGTAAAAAAGTATGGGAGTTTTGTAAATAAAACTATTAAAAATTATAAAAATTATGAATATTTCATGCAAGATATTAGGGACTTAAAATTAATTTTATATGGAGAAGAGTGGGGTCCTGGTGGACAAAAACCAAGAAATTATTATAATAAAATACTAAAAGAAAATAAAGCTATTTTTCCGATAGATTCTAGAAGTTGGATTAATGAATTGGAAAATTTTGATTATTCAATTGGAACAAGATTACATGGAACAATAGCGTCATTAAATGCTAGAATCCCATCAACATTAGTTGTTCATGATTCTAGAACACAAGAAATTGCAGATCACCATAAAATACCATATATAAAAATTGAAGATATTTCTAAAGATACATCTTTAAAAGAAGTTGCAAATAACACAAATTGGGAAGCCTTTAATAATTCTTCTGAAAAAAATTATAAAAAATTAATTAATTTCTTTAAAGAGAATAAAGTTGATACAGTAAATGAATATCCAAACCCTATTATTCAAGAAAAAGAAAAAGAAATTGAGATTCCAAAAATACCTAGACAGATTTATTCTAAAAGTACAGGTATAAACGATGAAGAGCTTTTATCTAGGATTGATTACCTAGCAAATAAAAAACAATGCGAATATAAGCCTCCATTTTTCATTGCAAATGAAAAAATAATTCCAATTAACAAGGATAATAGTTCTATAAAAAAATTAAAGAATTTTTTCAAAAGATAAAAAAGTATATTAAAATAATTTAATGCAAATGATTATTTAAATATATAAATAACAAAAAATTGAAATTAAAGTTATCGGGACTAAAACTATTGAAATTAAAGCTATTAAAATTAAAGCTATTAAAATTTTATTAAACGGTGGTATATATAAAAAATATTCTAATTCGTGCAGGAAAGGATTATTTTGAAAGTTTTTCACCTGAAACAACATTTTCATACAGAAAAAGAAGCATGTTTGGACATAATGTAGGGTTCTATTTAATTTCCGATTCTGTTTATAAACTAATTTCAACTCCAGATAATTCTATAACAGTTGATAGCTATTTGCTTGGATCAAAAAAATCTTATAAAAAAAATGTTGCTGAAACAATAAATAGTGAATTCGATGCATTTGTGCTTCCTGTTGCTGATTTTTTAAAACCAACACAAATAAATCATGTTAAAAGAATAACAACATTAATAAAGAATTTAGATATTCCACTATGTGTTTTAGGACTAGGAATTGGTATTGGTTTAGATGTTAATAGCTTCAACGATACCAAAACAAATGAAACCATGGAAAAATTTGTAAGGGCAATATTAGAAAAATCTAAATCAGTGGGTGTTAGAGGTGAATTAACTTTTAAATATTTAAACAGGCTAGGTTTCGATGAAAATGAAATAAATGTTTTAGGATGCCCATCAATTTATTTAAACGGTCCAGAATACAATATAACTCCTCCTGAAATTAATAATGATTCGAAAATAGCACTGAATATAACACCTTCTGTTAAAAAATATGCTAATTTTGTAGAAAAGACTATTAATAAATATAAAAATTACAAATATTTCATGCAAGATATTGTTGATTTAAGACTAATCTTGTTTGGAGAAGATTTAAAAGATATTGGAAGAGAGCATGTAAGAGATTATTACATGAAAATATTGAACAAAAATAAGGCTATTTTTCCGATAAACTCTAGAAGTTGGATTAATGAATTAAAAAATTATGAGTATGCAGTTGGAACAAGATTACATGGAACAATAGCTGCATTGAACGCGCGAATACCTGCAACATTAATTATACATGACTCAAGAACCCAAGAAATAGCTGACTACCACAAAATTCCTTCAATATCCATTAATCATATAAATAATAAAACATCAGTTGAAAATATTGTAGAAAACTCTAATTGGAACGAATTCAATCAAACTTCTAAAACTAACTATAATAAACTAATTAAATTTTTTAAAGACAATAGGATAGATGTTACTAAAGAATATCCAAATCCTGAAATTGCAAAAAAAGAAAAACAAAATGAAATGGGAGGAATTGTTGAACAAATATACTCAGAAAAATATGGTATTAACCAAAAAGAATTATTATCAAGAATCAAATATTCTGCCCAAAAAGAAGTATATACTTACAAACCACCATTTTATATAAAAAATAAAAAAAGTCATAATGTTCAAAAAAAGGGTTTTTTAAAAAGATTAGAAAAAAAATAAAAAATTTAAAAATAAAAAAATGAAAAATAAAAAAATAAAAAAATCATTATTACTTAAACTAAAAATCATGAAAATTATTTTATCTATTTATTTTGATTTAATTTCTCAAAAATCAGATTAACAATTCTTTCAGTTGATTTACCATCAAGATAATCAAAAAATTTAGATTTAAAGCTATTTATTTTATAATTTTCAAAATCATTATTTTTAATTGAATTTACAATTCCTTCTTGAGAATATATAATTTTGCCTGGAACAAAAGTTTTATATTCATAATAAAAACTACGCTCAGAAATATAATTTTCTAAATCAAATGCATAAAATAGCATTGGAATGTCTAATAATGCTGCCTCAAATACTACCGAAGAGTAATCACTGATCAAAATATCAGTTATAAATAACAAATCATTAATGTCTTCTGTAATATCTATATCGATTATATTATCTTTATATTCATTAGGAATTTTAAAATGATCCTTTACAAAAAAATGATGTTTCATTAATATTGCATATCCATCCCCTAGTTCATTGTACAATTCAACAGGGTTAAAAGCATTTATAGGATAATAACCATTTTTTCTGTTTCCTCCTCTATAAGTTGGAGCAAAAAGAATTATCTTCTTATTCTCTAAATGAGGGTATCTATTATAAAATTTTTCTTTAGCTGATTTTGCATAATCATCATCAAAAAATACGTCTGTTCTTGGAACCCCTAAAGGTAAAACTTTTTCATTAGAAATACCAAATGCTTCAGCATAACAATCTATGATGCTAGAACTTGAAACAATAGCATTATCATATTTTCTATTAGCAGTATCATTTAATTTTGGAGCTCCTGGTTTTCCTAAGCGTGAAAATCCAAAGGTTTTAAATGCTCCACAGGCATGCCAAACTTGAATTAAATATTGGTCAGTGATATTAAAATAGTTCATTTTTTTAAAATAAGCATCCAACAAAATAACATCTGCTTGAGCCATTTGAATATATGTCTTTATTCTATGTTTAAAAGAAGCTGTTGGAAAACTTTGATTACAAGTAGAAATCTCCATAGAAATGTTATCATATTTTTGAAGTTCTTCATGAATAAATTTAAGATTTCCAGTAAGTTTTATGTCTCTTTCTGAAACAAACATTATCCTATTATTTTCTTTTGAAACTTTTCTTACAAGATGATAACCTATATTAATCATTTTATTTTTAAAAATAATAAAGCTATTTTCAATTCCTATATTTGAAAAATGTGACATTCTCCATAAAATGTGTCTTAAACCCCTTTTTAATGGATTTGGATCTTCTAAATATAATAAACCTCCTGAAGAATTTAAATTAGGTATTTTAGCCATTATAAATATAGCATCCAAAATAAAAAAAGGAATTAGTATTATTGCAATCACGAGAGATATAATTCTTATAACATATGAAAAAAACATTTTTGTAGAATGTTTCATATTTCTATTATGTGAATTTTTAACTCTTTTTAGATAAAAAGTAGAGTCCTCACTAAATTTTAAATCATAATTATGATCTAAATTAACTAAACCAATATTATTAGGATCTATGTGAATTTCTTCAACTTTCTTATTACCATAAATTAAAAATAATGATATTCTAATAGTATCCCACTTATTATCAGGGAAAAGTTCTTTTATTATCAATTTATGATTAAATGTTACATAGTCTTCATTTTTGAAAGAAAAATATGCCCTTTTACGTTGTAATATAGGAAGTAGTAAATTCTGTTTACCATTATTAAAATAAATTTTTAACTTAGGTTCAAAAACATCAGGATCATAATCAATATTACTATCAACATTAATTGTAAGTAATCCATTTTTAACTGAAAACTCTTTTAAATTTAATTTGTTTTTCATAAAACCAACTTAATAAAAAAATAAAGTTGCAACTTAGCACTAACTAAACTAACAAATATGATTATTATAATATAATCAAATATAATATGATTAAATATAATATTTTAAACTATAATTATATACTTATTTATGATAAATATGATTAAATATAATTATAATTAGTTATATTGATTAAATTATAATTAATATAATTATTTATAAGTTAATATATAAATTTATTGCGAGCCTTTCAGTTAGGCTTTACTACTAAATTGACAAAGAAATCTATAAATTTTTTCATGTATATTGTTACAATGTCTCTAGATAATATAAACACTATAAAAGCAGTTACTATTGTCACATATAAAAATGCCAAATAAGGATTAGTAAATAATAATTGTCCTAAACTAGAATCTAGGAAAAAATTCTTTAACGACCTTGTAAAATAGAAATGTAGAATATAAATGGCTAAAGAATTTACCCCTATTTTTGTTAAAAAAGTTTTTTTATTTGGCATTAAATAGGTTAATAAAATAACAGTTATGATACTAGAAAAAAGAGTTAAAGTTCTCATTAACATTCCAATTTTTTTGCCTAAATCTAATTGAACATATCCTTTTTCAAAAGAAAAGAAGTTTTTAGGAAAATCTGAGAATATAAAAGATAATGCTAATAAAAACAATCCTAAAAATATAATAATCAATAATTTATTATTTATAATGAAATCTCTTAATTTTAATAAAATATTTTTAAGTTTTACATTAATTGAATTTAAATAATCATCAGAATTCCTAAAATAATATCCCAACATAAAAATAGGTAAATAATAAAGTCCTTTAAGAATTCCTAAAAAATTAGATTTAAGACTTATTAATCCAATTAACAATGCAAGAGCAACCATAATCCAAAAAACATGTTTTATTTTTGTAAATACTGGTAAAAAAGACCTCATAAAAAATAAAGTTATTAAATACCAAAGTCCTGCAGCTGGGACCAAGTAAGGAGTTTTAGGTAAGTTTGAGCCAAATACAAAAAAAGAAAAAGCAATCCAAAGTGTGCAAAATAAAATAAATGGAATAAAAAGACCTTTAAATGCTTTAATTTGTGTATTTTCATCTACTTTAGAAAAATAACCACTTATGAAAAATAGAAGAGGCATTGCAATAACTAAAGTTATTTGACCTAAAGGCCTGTAAAAAGGAAATTGAAAAAAAGAATCTAGTACATGGAAAAAAACAACTAATATTATTGCGAATCCTCTTAAATTATCATATTTAAATAGTCTTTGAGATTTTTTGAATTTTGTATTAGGCCTAGTTATAGAATTATGAAAGTTTTCTGTATTAATGTTTTTTGTCATAGCTTCATCCCATTGTAATGTATTGAATAACAAAGTAAAATTATATATAATGAATTATTAATTGTTAGAAAAATTATTTTAAATTACATATTTTATATATTCCATTATGAATTTTCAAGATATTATATAAAAAAATTTAAAAATATTCACTTATCATATTTAATAAAACTTCTAATATATAAAAACTTTGAAAAATTATTTTAAAAGTAATAATAAATATATTTTATAAAATAATAAATATCCACTATAATAAATAATATTCGATTATTAAAAATAATAAATATTAAAAATATAATAAATATCAAAAAATCAGAAATATAATAAATAAAAATTAAAATTAAACTAAGATATTAAAATAAAAATTAAAATAAAAATTTAAATAAAATAAATTTAAATTTAGACTAAACATCAATTAAGCTAAAATTAAAGTTTTTATTTATATATTATGAAGTTTTCACAAGTAATTTTACAAATAAATTAATAACTTTATTAATGGATTTTGTTACAAAATCCCTTGATAGAATGAATGTGATTACTAAAGTAGCAATTATTACATATATGATAGCTAAATATGGGTTATTTGATACTATATCTCCTAAAGATGAACCAAGGAAAAAAGTTTTAAGTGATCTTGTAAAATAAAAATGTAAAACATAGACAGCTAATGAGTTCATTCCTATTTTTGTAAGAAACATTTCTTTATTTGGCATTAAATAATTAAGTAGTATAGCAACTATTATACTAGCAGCAATTGTTATCAATCTTAAAAACATTCCTAGTTTATCACCGATTCCTAAATCATCATAACTTATATCAAAAGAAAAGAAGTTTTTTGGAAAATCAGCGAAAATAAATGATAAAGCTATTAAAAATAATATTAAAAACACAAAAGTAATTATTTTATTACTTACAATAAAATTTCTTACCTTTAAAAATACACTACTAATTCTACTATCTAATTCACTCAAATAGTACTCTGAATTTTTAAAATAGTATCCAAGCATAAAAAGAGGAAGATAATAAACAGTTTTAAAAATAGATAGAAAATTTGAACTATATGATATTAAACCAATTAATAAAGAACCTGCTATCATAATCCAAAAAATATGCTTAATTCTAACAAAAACAGGTAAAAATGATCTCATTAAAAATAATGTAAGTAAATACCAAAGACCAGCTGAGGGTAATAAATAAGGAGTTTTAGGTAAATCCCAACCAAAAACAATGAATGTGAAAATAATCCATAGTGTACAAAATAAAAAATAAGGAATTAAAATTCCACTAAAAGCCTTTATTTGAGTATTTTCATCTACTTTAGAAAAATAGCCACTTACAAAAAATATAATCGGCATTGCAATAATTACAATTAATTGTCCTATAGATTTATAAATAGGAAAATTAAAAAAAGAATTGAGTAAATGAAAAAAAACAACTAATAATATACCTAATCCTCTTAAGTTATCATATTTAAAAATTCTGGTATTTTTACTACTTAAATCTTCAGTTTTTGAAGAAAAAATATTCATATTTAAAAAAATAAATGATTTAAAATAATTTAATTTATCAAAAATACAATCCGCCCCTTTTATAAATGATAAAAAATTTGCTGAAAAATAAAAAAAATTAATATTATAATACAATTACATAAGAGTATAAAAAATTATACACTAAAAAATTATATAATGAAATTTATATTAAATAATATAAAATTATAATATAATATTAATTAATTATAATCCATATAATCCAGTGATAAAATATAAATTAAATAATAAGTTATAGATCTAATTAAACTAAATACAATTGCTATAAATTAGTATATAACTTTCATTAAACGATTTAATTTATAATTAAAATTGAATTTCGTATTTTTTAGATTTGTATTAACAAATATTTAAACCTTATGAAAATATTCTAAAGAAAATAAAAATTTGAAACTTAAATATAATAAAGATACTTAAAATTGGATAGATTTGAAAAATTTGCTATTTTAAGATAAAAAATAATAATAATAAATAAAAATAATCTTTTAATTAAGAATGAAATAGATTATTTAAGAAATAAGAGATTGATGATATGAACAAAGTGCTAATTCGTGCAGGAATTTCACCTTTTGACAGTTTCAGTCCAGAAAAAATGATTGCTAGAAATTCAATTGGGAATAATGTGGGCAATTTAATATATCAGTATGGAGTATTCCGTACATTAACATCCGAAAATCTTGAGGTAATTCCTGATTATTATGGTGTTGAAAATGGAAAAATTAAATTAAATGATGCTGAAAAAATTAATGATAACTATATTGCATATGTTTGTCCTTTTGCTGATGCTTTTCGGCCTAATTTTATTAAAAATTTGAAATTATATACAAAATTAATAGAAAAATTAGAAATACCATTTATTGTTGCAGGAATTGGTGTGAAAACTAGTATTAAAAAATTAGATAATAAAAATTTTTCATTTGATAACGAAGTATGTGATTTTATTAATGCAGTTAATGGAACTGGAACTATAGTTGGAGTTCGAGGCGAAATAACCGCAGATTATCTAACAAACCTTGGGTTTGAAGAAAATACTGATTTTATGATAACTGGGTGCCCTTCAATGTTTACATTTGGTAAACACATGAAAATAAATACAAAAGGAATTACCTATAAGTCTACAGTATCTATAAATTCTTCACTTAAATCCTCAAGATCTATAATTAAATTCATTTCAAAAAGTTCAGAAGAATTTTATAAATATTATTTTTTACCTCAATGGCTTTCAGAATTTCATTTATCATATTTAGGTAGTCCCGAATTAAAGAAAAAAAATAAATTTTATCCAACAAGTTTAAAATCAAGAATGTATAAAAATAACAACGTTTATTTTCCAATCAATGCTAAAGGATGGATAAATTTCCTAAAAAAAGTTGATTTTAGCTTTGGAACTAGGCTACACGGAAATATAGCAGCTACGCTTGCAGGCACCCCAAGTATTACTATTGTAAAAGACGGCCGCATGAAAGAAGTTGCAGATTATCATAATTTAGCTAGAATCAATTCAAAAGAAATTAAAAAATTTGATTCTATACTTGAATTAATAAATAGTGTTGACTTTAATTCTCCAGAAAAAGAGCATGAAAAACGTTTTAAAAATTATCTAAAGTTTTGGGAAAAAAATGGCATTACAACAATATATAAAAATAATTTTTCACTCAAAAATGCCCCTTTAGATGAAAAAATCAGAAATACCTCAAAATTAGAGCCTATAATTTCTATATCTAATTTAAATAAAAATCAAGTTAACAAACGTTTGAAAAATTATCAACACGAATACAAAAAATGGAATAAAGAAAGAAAAAGAGTTATCTATCATGAAAAATTGAATTATATTAAATCACAACCTACATTATATTCCAAATTAAATGAAACATATAATATATTAAAAAAATATATTAATAAAAAATATTTAAAAAAATAGATAATAAAATTTAAAGAAATAAAATAATGAATTGCTATTAAATTATTAATCTAATAATTATTAAAAAATAATATAAAAATCATCTATTTAAAGATAATTTCAATAAATATTTACCATAATCAGTTTTTTCCAAAGATTTAGCTATTTCAACAAGTTTTTCTTTATCAATGTATCCTTTATAATAAGCAATCTCCTCTAAACAAGCAATATATAACCCTTGCCTTTTTTGAACCGTTTCTATAAAGTTAGCTGCTTCTAAAAGTCCAATATGAGTACCAGTATCCAGCCATGCCATTCCCCTACCTAAAAGTTCAACTTTAAGCTTATTCTGTTTTAAATATTCCTCATTAATAGAAGTTATTTCTAATTCACCCCTATTAGATGGTTTAACATTTTTAGCTATTTCAATAACATTATTATCATAAAAATAAAGACCAGGAATAATATAATTTGATTTCGGATTTTTTGGTTTTTCTTCAATTGATAAAACATTTCCTTCATCATCAAATTCTACAACTCCAAAATCTTCTGGATTATTAGTATAATATCCAAATACTATAGCCCCTTCGTCAAGTTTAGAAGCATGCTCTAATATTTCAGTTAATCTATGTCCATAAAAAACATTATCTCCTAAAACAAGAGCTACATTATCATTACCAATGAAATCTTCACCTACAATAAAAGCTTCAGCTAATCCATTTGGATTATCTTGAACTGCATAACTAAAAGATACTCCAAAATCAATTCCATCACCAAGTAATTTTTCATATTGAGGAAGGTCATGAGGGGTTGAAATGATAAGTATTTCTTTAATTCCTGCAAGCATTAAAACTGATATTGGATAATAAATCATTGGTTTATCATATAATGGGAGTAATTGTTTGGAAACTGCCTTTGTAATTGGATATAAACGAGTTCCAGATCCTCCCGCTAAAACAATTCCTTTCATTTTTAAATCTCCATAATCTCAATTTAATCATTAAGTTTAATTCCTATAGTTAACTCCTAATTCAAGCTCCATATAATTTTTAAGAGCATCCTTATAAGATCTTAATGATTTAAAGCCAGCATTTTCCCATTTTTCATTTGAAAGAACTGAATACTCAGGTCTTTTAGCAGGTGTAGGATATTCTTCAGTAGTTACAGGGACTACATTAATATTTATATTTGCTAATTCAAATATCTGCTTTGCAAATTCATACCAAGTACAGTTATCACTATTTGTAACATGATAAATTCCATATTTATCAGTTTTAATAAGTTCAGATATAGCTATAGCTAAATCTTTTGTAAAAGTAGGAGAACCATGCTGATCATTAACAACACTGATTTTATCATTTGTTTTTGCTAATTGAAGCATGGTTTTAACAAAATTCTTTCCATTAAAACCATATAACCATGCAGTTCTAATTATAAAATAATTATCTGTGTTTTCTTTAATAAATAACTCTGCTTGGAGTTTAGTTTCGCCATAATAACTATTAGGGCCAGTTTTATCATCTTCATGATAAGGTTTCAAACTATCACCAGAAAAAACATAATCAGTACTAATATGTAACAATTTAGCATTAATTTCATTTGATACTATAGCTAAATTCTTAGGGCCAATTGAATTAACATTGAAAGCTAAATCTCGATTAGTTTCACAGCCATCAACATCAGTATATGCAGCTACATTGATTATTAGTTCTGGTTCTTCTTTTTTTAAAAATTCATCTACTTGATTAAAGTTAGCTATATCTAAATCATCAATGTCTGTAAGTATCAATTCGTGTTTATTTTCATTTTTTAAGGTTTCTACTAAATCTGAACCTAACATTCCCTTATAACCAGTTATTAATATTTTCATGATATCATCTTAATATTATTTAATCTTTATATTTTAATCCTTATATTTTAATTTAAAACATTGATAAGTTTAAATAAAATTTAACAGCCAATTTGATAATATTCAAATCCTAAAGTGTCTAACAATTCCTTGTCAAATTGATTTCTACCATCAAATATAATTTTATGTTTTAATCTGTCATGAATTTCATTAAAATCAGGACTTTTAAACTCATTCCATTCAGTTACAATAATAAGACCATTACTATCATTTAATACATCATATTTACTATTACAAAATTCAATATTTTCATTATTTTTAAAAATATTCTCAGCTACTTCACGGGCTTTAGGATCATAAGCTTTGATATTTGCACCAGATTTAATTAATTCATTAATTATCACAACAGACGGAGCTTCTCTCATATCATCCGTTCCTGGTTTAAATGATAATCCCCAAATACTAAAACTAAGATTTGAAAGATTCTCTCCAAACTTTTCTCTAATTTTATTAACAAGTACCACCTTCTGATTATTGTTAACACTTTCTACTTCATTTAAAATTTTAGGAGAATAGCCAGCTATTTCACCAGTTTTTATAAGTGCACTAACATCTTTTGGAAAACAACTTCCACCATAACCACAACCAGCATATAAAAAACTATAACCAATCCTTTTATCGCTTCCAACCCCTAAACGGACTTTGTTTACATCAGCTCCAACTTTTTCACAAATATTAGCTATTTCATTCATAAAAGATATTCTAGTAGCCAACATTGCATTAGAAGCATATTTAGACATTTCTGCACTTCTAATATCCATTATAATAAATCTATCATGGTTTTTAACATAAGGAGCATATAACTCTTTCATCATGTTGATAGTTTTTTCATCTTCAGATCCAATAATAACCCTATCTGGCCTCATAGAATCTTCAACAGCAGTCCCTTCCTTTAAAAACTCGGGATTTGAAACCATTTGAAAATTATAATTAACTCCTCTTTTATCAAGTTCTTTCTGTATAATTTTATCAATTTTATCTCCTGTTCCAACTGGTACAGTAGATTTTGTGACAATTATAAGATCATGAGACATTAATTCCCCAATATTTTTAGCTACTTGAAAAACAACACTTAAATCAGCACAACCATCTGATGCCATTGGAGTTCCTACCGCTATAAAGCAAATATCCGACTTAGATAAACCTTTTTTAAGTTCTGTTGTAAAGATAAGGTTTCCTTTATTATGATTTTTAATAACCATACTTTCTAAATGCTGTTCATAAATAGGCATTATCCCATTTTTAAGGGATTTAATTTTTTCCTCATCAATGTCTATGCAATAAACATTGTTTCCCATTTCTGAAAAGCAAGTTCCTGTTACTAATCCCACATATCCTGTTCCAATAACTGTTATATTCATGTTTAATCACTGATGAATTTTAATATTAAAAATACTAATTTTTTATAGATTGTTCTTAAAAAATAAAGAATCAATAGAGCCCAATATAATATAAAAATGTTTAATATACTACAATCAATATAATATAAAATATTTAAATATACAATATATTATACAATATAAATATAATAGAAGATAATTTTACTGTATAATATTTTGCTGTAATATTTTATTGTATAAATTTTATTGTATAAATTAAAATTTAATATGAGAATTTTATATATAATAAAAGTTAAATTAGTATTATTTTTAATAATTTTTAATAAATACGCTAAACATAATATTATTTTTACTGATATATAAATATTCTAATACTATATAATATTCTATAATATTTAATATTAGTTAAATTAATAATTACATAATGATATATAATTAAAATAAAATTTTTAAATATAATTATTTTTAATAATTATCTAATAATAATTATATAAAATAATTATATAAAATAATTATTTGAAATCTAAAAATTATCTAAAAATTATTTCCATAAATCAGAATTATTTCCATAAATCTAAATCTATAAATTTGAATAGCTAGTGATTATAATGAAAGTTTGTATAATTGGTCAAGGGTATATTGGTCTTCCAACAGCAGTTTTATTTGCAGATAATGGTTGTGAAGTAGTAGGAGTAGATATAAACCCTAATATTATTAATAGTTTGAATAGTTGTGAGCTTCACATAGAAGAGCCTGGACTTAAAGAAAAATTAGAACTAGCCATAAATAATAAAAGATATTCTGCATCATTAAATCCACATAAAAGTGATGTATTTATAATCACAGTTCCAACACCAAACAATATAGAAGATCTCTCTTGTGATTTAAGTTATGTTATATCTGCATGTGAATCCATAATTCCTTGCTTGGAAAAAGAAAATATTGTAATTATAGAATCAACAATAGCTCCAATGTCAACCAACAAAATTATAAAACCTATTTTTGAAAAAGCAGGATTTGAAATAGGGAAAGACTTATATCTTGCACACTGCCCTGAAAGAGTTCTTCCTGGAAAAATAATAGAAGAACTCATAAATAATGATAGAATAGTTGGAGGAATAACACCTCGATGTTCGAATAAAGCAGCTGAAGTTTATGAAACTTTTGTAAAGGGAAAAATAATGAAAACAGAAGCTAAAACAGCTGAAATGTCAAAATGTATGGAAAATACATTTAGAGATGTTAATATAGCTTTAGCAAATGAATTAACAAAAATATGTTCAAAAATAGGAGTAAATTCTCTTGATGTTATTGAATTAGCTAATAAACACCCGAGAGTTAATATACACAGTCCAGGGCCAGGAGTTGGAGGTCATTGCTTAGCTATAGATCCTTATTTTATTTATTCATTAGCTCCTGATGAAGCTAAAATGATTAAATTAGCTAGAGATACTAATAATAGTATGCCTAAATTCGTGGTTGATAAAACAAAAGAGATTTTAGAAAATATTGATGGAATTAAAACTATTGAAGCCCCAAAGATAGGGATTTTAGGAGTTGCATATAAAGGAAATACTGTAGATACAAGAGAAAGTCCTAGCTTGATATGTATAGAGCTATTAAAAAAGGAAGGTTTTGAAATAGCTATCCATGATCCTCATGTAGAAGATGAAAATTATTGTAGTTTTGAAGAATGTATTAAAGATGCTAGTCTCTGTATTGTATTATCTGACCATGATGAATTTAAGAATCTAGATTATGATTTGATGAAGGAAAAAATGAGAAATCCTATTATTTTTGATACTAAAAATATTGTTAAAAATAATGAATCAAAGGATTTAATAGTTATAAATTATGGGAATTTAGATATTTTATGAAATCTTATATTATTTGTATAATTTTTCAAATCTTTAGTTAAACAACACCCCCTATTTTATAAAAAATATTTTAATTAAATTATTTTTTAAAATTCTTTATTAATTCTAAGATTTCTTCTGCTCTTTTTTCAAATGTATGATTATTTAGTACAATTTTTCGACCTATTCTAGCTTTTTCTATCCTCTCATCTTCATTTTCAATATAATAATCAATTAACTTTTTCAATTGTTTTTTATCTGAATAAGTTACTAAGAAATCCCCAAATAATTTTTTAGAATCTTTAAATTCGTCAGAAATTATGAAAGCTCCTGAAGCAAGTCCATCGAAAATTCTATTGGAAACAAAACCATTCTTAGCCATGTCTTGCCAATGATCATTTAACAAAATTTTACAAGAGGAATAAAGCTTGTTTAATTCATGGTTAGGTATATAAGTATCAGATATATACTTTTTAGTAATAAATTTTTCCCAATGTTGACCATATAAGCCCAGCTCTCTTTTAGTAGGTAAAAGATCTTTTATTATCTTTCTAAAAACCCCCCTACTATTTCCAACAAAAAGCAATTCATGAGCATGATTAGCTGATTTCTCAGGGAAAAATAGCTTTTCATCGGTACATTGTAATAATGGCTTTATTGGAACTTTTAATTTCTTACTTAATTCTTCAGCCATAAAAATAGAAGAAATAAATATATAGTCATAGCTATTATATTCCCCAATACTGACCAATTCAGGATGAGAAATGTTCCACATTATATTAAATTGGTTTGGTTTAGTTTCATATTTATGTAAGCCTCTTAGAACTATAACAACATCAGAATAATTTTCTTTATTCCATTCTTTCCTGAAAAATATTCTTGTAGAAAAGTTTTTCATCCTAATTTGTTTTTTAAGAGCTAATGCAAAATGATAGTCTCCCCAATGTTTTGCTGATTTTTTGTTAGGTGCTGGTACCATGATAGAAATAGAAGGATTTTTAAAAAATTTTAATTTTTCCTTAATAGCATGCTCAAATATATTTTTTAGTTCTAACGCTCTCTTTTTATATGTGTGATTTTTTAGAACTATTTTATGTAATTCATTTATTTTAGAGTTTCTTATTTCATCATTTTCTAAATAAAAACGAAGCAACTTATTTAGCTCCTCTTTTGAGTTAAAAGAAGGTAGTAAACCATGGAAAAGTTCATTTGAGCCGATTTCACCATTTGTTATAACTAATTTTTTCGCAGCAATTGCATCAAAAACTCTGCTATTAACTGAACCATATTTTTTCGTTACATGATTGGCATCATCTATAACAATACTCGTAGAAGCATAAATAGTAGGAATATTAAAGTATTCAAAGAATCCTTTATTATATTTCTCAAATTTATCTATTTTATCCCAATTTTTACCAAAAATAGAAAATTTATAATTCAAATCATCAGGATCCAAAAAATCAATTATTTCTCTTTGAACATTCCAATAGCTCCCTGTAAAACAATAATCACATAAATATTCATTAGAAGGGGGTATATTATTGAATCTATTAGGATTAGTAGCAATAGGCAATAAAAAAACTTTTTTATTTAAAATTTTACTTACATAATTACAAGATTTTTTACTTGAAGCAATATAAATATCATAATCATATATTTCTAATTTATTAACCCACTCCTCAAACCAATTTCTCATCCATGCTATTTTTATTATATTTTCTTTTAGATTCAAATTAGAAATATCATAGTTATGTAAAAGATTTATTATTATATCAAAATCAGGATCATTAAGCTTTTCATCTATTGTTATAAATTTAACTTCATATTCTAAGTTAATTAATTCTTTAGAAATTTCTAAAGCTGTAAAAACATCTCCAGCAGTTGAATTAGGGCCCATTTCAGTTACAATTATCCCTATATTAAGTGAATCACTTGTTAATAATTTTTCACATTTTAATTTTTCTTCAAGAATTTTTTCAAATAAATAAGATTTCCATATTTTATTTAAATAGAGAAAATTCTCTTTTCTCCTTTTAATGACTTTTTTAATTGAATCCTTTCTTTGAGTAGAGGATTCATGATGAAATAATAATGCAGTTGAACATAAAATATTTTTATATCCTCTTTTAAGAAGTTTAAGAGCTAAATCAACATCTTCATAACCATAAACATATGTTTCATCTAATCCTCCAACTTCCTCATAAACAGATTTTTTAATTAAAATAGCTGCCGCAGTAACTCCTGCAACAGTATCCGTTTTTATACTTTTATCAAATGGATCCATTCCATTTCCAATGTTATATGCTCTAAAATTATCACCATCAGTTCGAAAAGCTATACCTGCATGTTGAACTTTAAATGATTTTTTTTTATTACTAGAATCATAATACATAGGATAAACTAATTTCGCACCAACTGACCCAATATTATTATCATTTATAATTATGCCCATCATTTCATTGAGCCATCCATAGGTAGTTTCTATATCATTATTAAGCAAAAGAATATATTCACCATTAGATTCTCTAAATCCCTGATTATTTGCTTCTGAAAAATTTTTATTTTCAGTATTTCTGATTATTTTTAAAGGTAATTCTTTTGATATTTCTTTCAAAAATTGAATGGATGCATCATTAGAATCATTATCAACTACAATAACTTCATAATTAGAGTATACAATGTTTTCCTTAAAATTATCAAATAATCTTTTTAAATTATCAACCCCATTTCTATTAAGGATTATGATAGATACTAATGGCATAGATTCAAAAACAGGACAAGAAAGCGAAACATAATTTTCTTTAATTATTTTATTTTTATTTTTTGTTTCATAGTTGTAGTTAATATGTCTTTTTTCATGAATTCCAAATATACAATAATGGATTAGCGGATTTATATTAGAATTTTTAACATCATCATATTTAGACAAATAAAAGTTAGTATTAAAATTATGACTTGGATTTCTCCCTTCTTTAGCTCCATAACATAAATAATGAACAAAAGGATCGAATTTGAAGAAGTTTATATCCTTATTATGCCTAATATAATAATTATTATTAAAAAATTTACTATTTTTTGTTATATTATAACCTTTTAGAATAATTAGAAAATTTTTAAAGCCTATATTCTTTAAATTTAATAACAAACAAAATATTGAAAATTTAGAAATAATTCTGTAAATTTTTTTATTTTTCATGAAATCACATTTATTAAATTAAAATATCCAAAAAACTTTTTTATAATCAATTTTTCAAATTTATTTTTGGGTTAGCTTTTTAACAATCTTTCCCACAGCTATCATAATCATCCATTATTATAAAATCATCACTAATATTTTTATTAATATTTTTATTAATGTTTTTATTTTGTTTCAATAATATATTTGTTAATTTTAATTCTTTATCAGCTGTTTATTAATTTTTATTTGATTTTCTAGTTTTGATTTTTGTAAAAATTATAACTATTATTTTTCTCTAATAACTTATTAAAAAGTTTAACCATGTTTGTACCATAGATTGTTCATTTATATTCTACAAAATGATTTATAATATTAACTTATTATTAAATTTAACTACATAACTAATTGAAAAATATGTGAAATATTTTTTAATTATAATTTATTTTATAATTCTTTAAAGATTTAAGTGATTATATAATATACTTTAGGGCCCTATTTTTTTCGTGATTCTGAAAGCCTTTGTAATTCTGTTTTTTCGTTGCATCCTAGTGTTATTATCATTTCTGCTAAAAATACATTCCATATTGTTGTTTTTTAGCTGACTTTGGTGTATATTTGTGTATTTTTTTAAGTTTAGACCTGATTTGCATAATTTGAAAAAATCTTCTATCTACCTATTATAAGTTTGTGACTTCCCTAATCCTCTATTAATTTATTAATTGTCTTTTTAATTATCTGAAAATTGTTTTTAACTTTTCTATAGGTTTTTTAGGATTAAATATTTCTAAAAGATAGGGCAATAGGCCTTTTAGTTTATTAATATTGAAATTATTTTTTGGAAATATGAATGGGATGATTTTATACTTACAAATACCGATAATATAATATTTATAGCCATAATATCCTTTATCGAAGATTAATATCTTGTTGTTTCTCATTATTCGTCTTATTTTTAGTTCTTTTAAAATTTCATCAAAAAGTTTAGAATCATTAGGGGATCCTGAGTGGATTAATGTTACAATAGGAATTGCAGAAGTGTATTCTATGATAACTGTGGATTTAAATCCAAGATTTTTTAAATCTACAACAAAATCAATCTCTAATCTAAAAAAATGATCTTAAACATGATTTTAAGACATAATATGAATATATTGATATTTTTACACCATAAAATCCAATGATCTTTTAGCTTTTCTAGAATCGATAATTTTAAATATCTTTCCTAACAAAATATAATTATCCTCTTCTTTTTCGTAATTTAGATGATAGTCCATTATTATCGCCAAATAATAATATGTAAAGTATTTTATTTAAATATATCTATTAAAAAACTATGAAACTATTTTTACTAAATACAAAAATGTATTTTTACCATGCCAAAAATAAACCCATGTTAAAATAGAAAAATAAGCAAAATATACTCCCTAACAAATCAAAAAATAGAGGGCTAAATATACTTATTCAAAATATTTTATAAAAAATTAAATTCAATTATAATGGAAAATTTAATAAAAAAGTAAATATTAAATGTAAATCGTTCCTAAAAAATTTTTGGCTATAAATTAGATTTTATTTTTAAAGTAAGATAGTATAAAATTATAAAACAAACCCAAAAACTAATAAAACTTAAAAATATTAATAATTATAAAATTAAACAAATTATATAATATTTATGGATTATATTTCAGTAATTAAGAGTAAGTTTTTTAAATAAATAGAAAAAAGTTATAATTATAAATGATTAAAATATAAAAACATTATTAAAAAGATAATTATAAAACATCATGGTGGATGAGATGCAATTTTTAATAATTTCAAAGAAAGAAGGGTTTAGAGAAGAGAATATTAATGAAAAAGCTTTGAATTCTAACTTTGCTCCTTATTTAATTTCAAAAGAATATCTAAAAGTAGAAGTTGGAAATTTTATTATTTTTATATACTTATATAAAGAGATAGATGAAGAAAAAAAAAATTATTCTTATTACTATGATGAAAATAAATTATTGTTAGTAAATGGTATTCTGACAAAATCTAGAAAAATAAGAAACCATGACATACAAACATTTTTTAAAGAATTAAAAGAAGATTCTGAATTATTAGGAGATTATCAATTGGTTTCTATAAATTCCAATGGTGAAGGATTTATTAAAACACCTATTTTTAGTTTGAAACAATTATTCTATTATGAAGACTCTGATTTTAGTGTTTTATCGACTGAAATAAAGTTAATTGTAGATGGGGTTAAAAAATTTCAGGGAAAAAAATTCATAGAACATTTTGATATGAAATTTATTGAAGATTCAACTCATAGAGAATCGGGAATTAGAAAATTTCCAAGACACACAATATTCAAAGAAATCAAAAGAGTACTACCTCATGATGAAAAGATTTTTAAAAATGGAACCATAAGTATAAATAGAAAATCCATTAAAATTCCTAAATCATTTAAAAAAAAATATCAGATGGATAAAAAAACATTATATGATGAATATTATAAAAATATTAATGAATTTACTGAACAATATTTATCCTACTTAAAACCAAACATAGAAGAATTAAGTATAGGCTTAACAGGAGGTTTTGACTCTAGATTAGCAATTTCAATATTATCTCCTATATGTGAAAAATATGAAATCTCTTTAAAACCATACACTAACGGTGCTGAAGACCATCCCGACGTTATTATAGCTAAAAAATTAGCTAAAAAATTGAATATAGAATACAGTAATAATGTTCCCCCATCTGGAAAGGGAATACATCCTCAAAGCATTATAGAATATATGGAAAGCTTCTATGTGAATCATGGAGATTTTAATTCTAATAATTTCGCAAAAATTAACCGTGAAATTAAAAATTCGAGATTATATCACGCTGGTTTGAGTGCATATAAAAAAAAGAATATAAATCTTATAAATCGTCACAATATATGGTTGGCAAGAGCTATTAATAAATCACATAATTTTTATTTTCCATTATTTGGGACAGAAATCGAAGTATTCTTTGCATTATTATATAAAGAATTAGGAGATTTAGATTTTAAAGAACTTGTTTATGAAATATTAAAAAGGTCAAATCCAAAATTATTAGAAATACCTTTTGTAGGTGATAAATTACCTCAAACAAACATTGAGCCATTTTCAACAATAAATGAATCAAAGTTTCATGAAAAAATACCTTTTTTATGGGATTATAACTATGTAAAAAGACAACTCAATGAAATATTAACTGAGAATTTCAACAAAAATTTAGGTATCAAAAGTAAAATTATATTAAAACTGATTGGAATTAATAAATTAGACTTCTTTTTAGACAGAAAAATTAATAAAATCATTTTAGACTATAGAAAAAATAAGATTAATTTAAAAATTGCTATAAAAAAATTAAAAAAAGAAAAATCATTTATAAGTTTTATAAAAACTAAAAAAATGGTAAAATTTGAAAAAAATGATCTTCACATAAAATTAAAAAGAAAAATGGTGATTCTCATGGATTATGCATCGGTAGCAGAGATGCGTTCATTTAAAGAAATAGAAAAAAATAAAGATAAATAATATCGTCTTATTCCAAATATTTTAAATATTATATATTAATAAAGTTTTTATAATGAATTAATACCTTTTTAAAATTTTATAATCGTTGTATTATAATATTTTATATTCAAGGGGTCTGATTTATGTGAAATTTACAAGGTTTCTTACCTCTTTAATTTCTCTATAACCCGTACTTATCATCATGCCGATTAAAAGTACATTTAGATAAACGTGTTTATAGGTAGATTTCTTGGTATATGCGTGTATTTTCTTTAATTTTAATTCAATTTTTAGGAATTTGAAAAATTCCTCTATTTTCCATCTTCTTCTCCTGTAATCTTCCCAATGAGTGAGTAAATTGAATAATTTTTCTTTTAAATTTGCATATGTTTGAGTTTTATATTTTTCTTCGGTGAAATAGTCTAAAGGGTTTTGTATTCTTTCTATTAAGGTTATTAATGAAGGTTTCTTCTTAGGGAAGATTAAAGGGAGAACTTGGTAATTATTTATTCCAATTAAATAGTTTTCTAAGCTTTGAAATCCTCTATCACATAATATTAATTGCCATTTTTTTAATATTCTTCGTCTTTTAAGTTCATGTAATATTTCATCAAATATTTTGGTATCATGTGGTGAACCGGGGTGTATTAATATTGCTAATGGTTTACATGTTCTTTCATCGATAGCTAGTGTCATTTTAAACCCTGCATAATGTCCATTATTGGTTGAAAATGCTCTTTTATAGGCTTTTGTTAGCAAAGATTGTTTTGATAGATACTTTCCATTGAATTTCAAATCAAGAGTAATTGAAGTTGAATCCAATATTATAGTTTTAATATATCTTATTTTATTGAATTGCATCTTATTTAAAGTTTTTAAACATAGTTCAAGGTATTTACTTTCGTCATTTCTATGATAAATCTCTCTAATTTGTTTTAGACTTAATAAGTCATTAATATTTAAAAATTTCCTAAGCTTTTCACGACTTTCCACTTGATCATAAACATAAGATAAATCTAATTGGAAAAATATGGATAATAACACTAATTTAAGCATTAGTTGATGCTTATTAGTGCTTGTAAAGTTATCACGAGCAAGTTCCTCTTGAAAAGTTCTACTATCGATAAGTTTAAGTATTTTGGAAAACATATTCCATACTGGGTCTTTTTTATCAGGATTCATTGGGATTTTCATTTTAATTACCAATAAAATATATAAATCCCATAATATTTAAATCTTTCGATTTAAAAGACCCAAATTTAAAAATTACCAAATATTAAATTGTACTTTTAATAACACGAAATAAATAATCTTTATTTCATGCAAATCAAGGACGGAGAATCCTCAAATTTTTCATTATTTTCAGACACCTTGTTTATATTTATACTAAAAGAAAAAGGAAATTCTATATCAATTATAAAAATTTGTATTCATGTAAAAATAGGCCAATGGAACTTTTTAGAATAAATATTATTCAAATAAATATTTTAATGTTAAGTATTATAATATCAGTTCTTTAAACCATTATATTTATCACGAATGAAAAAAGAACAATTAGTAAAAATTTTAATGAAAATTATTATTTAAAAAATCTTCCAAATTTTCTAAAGTACTTTGTCATTTTCCAACTATTAGATGAATAAATAGTAATAAGCTCATTTTGACATTTTGTATTTTTAATACTTAATTTTTTATGTTTTGAATTTAAAGTAACATACTTAGAATTCAAATTTTCATACTTTCTATTTATATTAACATGTTTATCTTTAAGATTATTATTCCAGTTTTGCAATTTAGTAAGATATTCTGACAATTTTTTGTTATTTTCTTTTAAATTCTCCATTTCATTTTTCAAATCATGAATATTATTCAAAAGATCAAATTCTTTTGAAGATGATGCATTAAAAATATTTAAATAAATAGACAACATATAGTCATTTAAATTTGATTTAAACTCTTTATCAGGGAAATTCTCTTGTTTGGTGTTAAAAAAATAATTTTTCATATTTTCAAAAAATTCCTCTTTATATTTATCTTGAATGTTAGTATATCCTAGAAAAAAAACCATTTTCATTATATGATTGAGCAATGATTTTTTAAACTCCCAATATAAATTATTTCTTTTAAAAACATCTAAAATAAGATTAATAATGGGCATTACATCAAGATATCTTTTATCTTTAGAAGTAATTATAGAATTCTCCCTAAATCTTCGATATAAATAGTATTCATTATTGAATTTAATTTTTTTAGCATTTATAATTGCATCAAAAAAGAAAGGATTATCTTCAAATATAAGTCCTTCTGGGAATTTTAGATTATATTTATCTAAAAAAGATTTTTTATAAATTTTATTATATGCAACAACTGAAATATTAAAAATATCCTCTTTTATATCTTTATATGTTACAAAATCTTCTTTAAATAAGTTTTCCAAACCTAAAAGTTCATAATCATCTCTTTTAAAAAATTTATCAGAATTTTCATCATAAGGCAAAATTTTAAAAATTAAAATATCAATATTATCCAAAATAATAGTATTATATAAATTTTTAAATGCATTATTCTTCAACCAATCATCAGAATCTAAAAAAATAATATATTTTCCTTTAGCGTAATCCATCCCTATATTCCTAGCTACTCCTAAACCTTCATTTTTTTTGTTTATTATTTTTATCCTATTATCTTTTTTGGCATATTCATCTAATATTTCTAAAGAATTATCTGTTGAGCCATCATTAATACAAATAACTTCAATATCTTCCAAAGATTGGTTTATAACACTATCCAAACATTGTTCAAGGTATTTTTCAACATTATAAACGGGTATTATTACAGATATTTTAGTACACATTTTCTCACAAAGCTTTTATTTTATTTGAGAATATTTTTTAAAAATCTCAATGGTTTAGTTAATTTCCAGCTATTAGATAACTCCATATTTTGGATTTTCTTTTTTTGTTTTAAAATTATTTGATTTTGCCTATAAATTTTTTTATTTTTTGATTTAATATCATTAATCTGTTTTTTATATGATAAATTATTTTTTCTAAAACAATTATCAATATTTTGAGAAGTTTTTGATATCAATGAAATATAAAAATTATCATAATTAATAAATAATTTTCTTTCATTATTAATATAACCAGTAAACTTCTTACATTGATCCATTAAATTATTTCTTAATTTTAAATAATCTTTTTTATTTTCAGGAGGATTATTTATATCAAAAATTTCATAACTTGATATATATTCATCTAAAGATGTATTTCTCAATAGATTATTTAATCCAATAAACCTATCTACATCATATGTATAATTATTTATTAATAAAACTGGAGTATCAAAAGCTAAACAAGGCAATGCTACATGAAGCCTGTTTGTAATAACGCAGCTAGCCCCTTGATATAAATCTAATAGCCCATTTGCTAAAATAAATTTTTCTTTTGAATTATATAATGATATACGTGTTTCATTGGGTTTATTCATATTTAAAGGTGCCATTTGAGTAACATTATATATTTTTTTATTTGTTTTAGTTTTTAAAAAATTTATAACTTCTTTTGGCACATCAACAGTGACTATATATTCTTGTTTTTTAATATTTGGATTTTTATCAAGTGTTAATGTTAAACATCCTGAAAAATAAGAAGGAATGTTATTATCTTTTAAAAAGTTTAATGTAGACATGTCCCTTGCACCAACTGGACCATGTCTTTTCATATATTCAAGACTTTCATCTGAAATAAAAGAGTTTATAACTTTCTCATCGTTTAAATTAATATGAATTGAAGCTATTAAAGGGTCTATAGAATCAGATGGAGGCCATGTTCCTTCATAATGAAAATACCATCCATTCAAGATTGTTTTAACTATTTCATCTGAATAAAAATTATTTAATTCAGCACGATCAATAAAACAATCAACCTTAGGAAGAAACTTATTAGCTGCAATACTCTGAATTTGATCTCCTAAATTTCTTGTATAATCATATTTAAGTAGTCCAAACTTAATTTTAAAAATCTCCTTTATTATGTTAGTCTAATCAAATGAATATATAAATCAATAATTTCTATTTTTATATTTAAATCATGAAATTAATTCATTAGTTACATCCATTCTATTAGCATTAATTATAACAACATTTTGATTTTCCCCCAAATTGAATAATATATATCATGATTTATTACATTATTGCTTATATAATTTTTTAAAATTTGATTTTAAGGCAGATTATTATAAGAATAATTTTTAATAAATATATCATGAAAAATAATATCATGAAAAATACCTATAATAAAACTATTAACTCCCTAATTTCAAATTTATTTCTAAAAACCATTTTATATTTTTATTATTATCCCAATATTCTCTATCTTCTAAAAATTTTTCCTGAATACTTACCCATAAAACATTCGTTATTTTATTTTTAGAAAATTCATTAATATTCTCCTTTATGTTTTCAAACGTTTTATCATTAACTTTAAACCCATAATCATTTGGATCTTTTTTTTCGGCTAATATGCCCATTATTGTTCTAGAACATTTTTCACATAAGTTACAGTTTTTTCCACTTGTGTTTTTCCAACAAACATGTAAATAATCATTTTTATCATTATCATCCAAAAAATTGATTATAGTTCTAATTTTATCTTGTCTAGAATTTTCTATACCCTCATGATAAACATTTCCCTTCTTTGCAAATTTAAATTCATTATCAGTGCTTGGACAAGATGCACATGGGATTTCATTTACTCCATAAATTTCAGATTCTTTTTTAGAATAGGTGCTTGCAATTAAAACATTGCTAATTTGATATAAATATGCATAAGGAATAGCATGGCTAATAATGCTCATTCCATGCTGTAGTCCATGCCACCAATTATCATCAAGCTGTTCTTGAAATTTATTTGAAAGATTTTGTGTATTAAGTAATCTTCTAAAATCTGATTTAATAAATACTTTTTTTAATCCGAATTCTTCTGAAAAATCTGTTAGTTTTTTACTAATATAGTTCAATCCAATTTCTTCTTCCAGTGGAATATCAGATCCTCTAATATTAACTAATATAGGATTTTTATCAATGTTATTTATTATTGTACTTGTAGAATCAACCCCTAAACTAAAAAATGATAAATATTTTTCATTATGCTCAATTTCATAGTCAATAATATTTTTAACTAATAGCTTCCCTTTAAAATCACATTTAGGATATAAATTTGAATATTTATTTTTAATTCTACTGATACTTTCATAAAAAGTCTTATCTAATTCATTTATGACAATTGTTGAATCAAACATCCAAGATACTGGTAAAACATTGCATAATATAGGTATTATTAATATGCCCTCTGGAACCTTGTTTAAGTTTCTATCAATGTTTAAATATTCTATAAATGAGGTTTTCTGCATAAAAAAATCATTTAAATTTTCACTTGTTTTCAAACTAAATTTTATAGTATTATTTGAAATTTCAAGAGAATTAATACTAATAAAATTATTTTTATAAAAATTAAAATCATTATGAATCCTATTTTTTAATATCATTTAAATCCTCAAAAAATTAAAAGAAAAGTTATAAATTATCACAATTGTTTATATAAATGTTATGTACTAATATAAATACACTAAGATTAAATAAAATTATATTACTTTATCAATATAATATTATTAAATAATTTTTATAATGAAAAGATATCATTAATTAAGTATTATATTATTATTGTATTTAAAGTTATTAATTTATATTATTAATTTAATACTATCTTTTAAGATTATATTAAATATTATTTTATGAATCATCTTAATTTATGAATTATTTTAATATATTTGGAGAATTACAAATATGTCAATGACAATGTCTGAGAAAATATTAGCTAAAGCGTCGAATAAATCTTCATCTGAAGCTGGTGAGATAGTTATGGCTAATATTGATGTAGCTATGACCCATGATTTAACTGGACCTCTTTCAGTTGAATCATTTAGAAAAATAGGAACTGAAAAAGTTTGGGATCCAAGCAAAATTGTTATCCCTTTTGATCATCAAGTGCCTGCTGATTCATTAGATGCAGCTAATAATCATATTATTATGAGAGAATTTGTGAAAGAGCAAGGAATAGAAAATTTCTATGATGTTAATGAAGGAGTTTGCCATCAAATATTACCAGAATTAGGCCATGTTGTTCCAGGAGAAGTAATCGTTGGAACCGATTCTCATACTTGTACTCATGGTGCATTAGGTGCTTTTGCAACTGGAATTGGATCTACTGATATGGCCATGGTGTTTTCAACTGGTCAATTATGGTTTAAGGTTCCAGAAACTATTAGATTTAATATTGAAGGTGATTTAAATGAAAATGTTTATGCAAAGGATGTAGTTTTAAACATTATAGGTAAAGTTGGAGCTGATGGTGCAACATATAAGGCATGTGAATTTACAGGAGAAACTGTATCTAACATGAGTGTTTCTGATAGAATGGTTCTTTGTAATATGGCTATTGAAATGGGTGGTAAAACTGGTCTTGTAGAACCAGATGATAAAACTTTAAATTATGTTAAAGCTAGGTCTAATAAACCATTTGAAGTTTTTAAAACTGATTTAGATGCCCCATCTCTTGAAATTATTGATATTGATGTAACTAATCTTGAACCTCAAATAGCTTGTCCCCATAATGTTGATAATGTTAAACCAGTTAGTGAAGTTGACAAAGAGATTGATCAGGTTTTCTTAGGTTCATGTACTAATGGAAGAATAAGTGATCTTAGACAAGCTGCTAAGATATTAAAAGGAAATAAAATAGCTAATGGTGTTAGAATGCTTGTTATTCCTGCTTCAAAAGAAGTTTATACTAAAGCTCTTAATGAAGGATTAATAAATATTTTTGTTGATTCTGGAGCATTAGTTTGTAATCCTTGTTGTGGTCCTTGTCTTGGAGGCCATGTTGGTCTTATTGGACCAGGAGAAGTTAGTCTTTCAACTTCTAATAGAAACTTTAAAGGAAGACAAGGTAGTCCAGAAGGTGAAGTTTATTTATCTTCAGCTGCGGTAGCTGCTTCTTCAGCTATTGAAGGAAAAATAGTAGCTCCAAAATAATTAAGCTAACAAGGAAGTGTAATAATGAAAGGAAAAGTTTGGAAATTTGGAGATGACATTGATACAGACATCATCATTCCTGGAAGATATTTAGTAGTAACTGACCCTAATAAATTAGCTAAACATTGTATGGAAGGTTTAGATTCTGATTTTTGTGGTAAAATTAATAAGGGAGATTTTATTGTAGCTGGAAAAAACTTTGGTTGTGGTTCTTCACGTGAACATGCCCCACTTGCTCTTCAAGGAGTTGGAATTGGAGCTGTAATAGCTGAATCTTTTGCAAGAATATTTTATAGAAATGCTACAAATGTTGGAATTCCTCTTCTTGAAGCTCCAGGTATAAGTAAAGTTCTAAAAGAAGGAGAAGAAATAGAAGTAGATATGGAAAAAGGAGTTATTATCTCTGAAAATGGAGAAGAATATAAATTTAAAAAATTACCTCCATTTATGCTTGAAATCCTTGAAAAAGGTGGTTTAATACCATATCTTAAAGAAAAGAATTAATATTTAAAATATAAAAACTGATATTTAAAATATAATGATTAAGATATAAAAGTTAATATTTAAAATATAATAATTAAAATATAATGATTAAGATATAAAAGCTAATATTTAAAAGGATAATATTCTTAATAAACCGTGATAATATGTATAAAATAGCTGTAATCCCTGGAGATGGGATTGGAAAAGAAGTAATGGAAGCTACTTTAAATATTTTAGAAGCTTTAAATATTGATTTTGAGTTTATATTTGCAGATGCTGGTGATGAATGTAAGGAGAAAACTGGTGTAGCTCTTCCTGATGAAACAATAGAAATTGTAAAAAAAGCTGATGCATGTTTATTTGGTGCTGCTGGTGAAACAGCTGCAGATGTAATAGTTAGACTTCGCCAAGAAATGGACTTATTTGCAAATTTAAGACCTGTAAAATCATATCCTGGAACTAAATCATTGTTTGATGATCTTGACTTTATGATTGTTAGAGAAAATACTGAAGGTATGTATATTGGAGATGAAGATTATATCAAAGATGAATCAGGAAATATTACTGGAGCAACAGCTAAAAGAGTTATAACAAGAGATGCATCAGAGCGTATATGTGAATACGCATTTAAATATGCAAAAGAAAATAACCGAAAAAAAGTTACAGGTATTCATAAAGCAAATGTCTTAAAAAAGACTGATGGTTTATTTAAAGAAGTATTTTATGAAGTAGCTGAAAAATACAAAAGTGAAGGTATTGAATCTGAAGATTTTTATGTTGATGCAACAGCTATGTATCTTTTAACTCGTCCAAAAAGCTTCGATGTTATTGTTACAACTAATTTATTTGGGGATATATTATCTGATGAAGGTGCAGGGCTTGTTGGTGGGCTTGGACTTATCCCTTCTGCCAATATTGGTGAAGAGAGAGCTTTATTTGAACCAGTTCATGGTTCTGCACCAGATATTGCAGGAAAAGATTTAGCCAATCCAACGGCTATGATATTATCAGCTATTATGATGCTTGAATATTTAGGTGAAAAAGAAGCAGCTAATGCTATTGATAAGGCTATTTTAAAAGTTTTATCAGAAAGTAAAACTGTTACTGGAGATTTGAGCGGAAAATCTACTACAATAGAAATGTCTGAAGCTATAAAAGAGAAAATAGAATTTTAAAAAATAGGACAATAGGATTTAAAAAATAAAATTCTAATAAGATTCTAAAAAACATAACTTTAGAAAGTAAAATTTAGATAAAAGAATCATAGCTGAAAAATATAATATTTAAATATTAAAATAGGAGGAATTTTTTGACTTCAATAGAAAAAATTAGAAATGATTTTCCTATTTTAAAAAATATTACTTATCTTGACTCTGCAAGTACCAGCCTCACCCCAAAACCTGTTGTTGAAGCTATTGATGATTATTACTATAATTATAATGCAAATATTGGTCGAGGAGCATATAAAACAGCTATTAAAACTGGGCAGAAAGTAGAAAATACTAGAGAAAAAATAGCTAACCTAATCAATGCTTCAAATGATGAGATTATTTTCACTCAAAATACAACCAGTGCTATTAATACTCTAGCTAATGGTTTTTCTTTTGAAAAAAATAATAATATAGTTATTTCAAACATTGAACATCATTCCAATTATATTCCTTGGTTAAATATTGAAAAAACTAATGATCTTTCAATTGATGTGAAAATAGCTGAAGCTGATTCAAACGGAATAATTGATCCATTAAGAATTGATGAGTTGATTGATGATAATACTAAAATAGTAGCTATTACTCATGTTTCTAATTCTATTGGATCTTGTCAAGACATAGAAGAAATTTCAAAAATAGTTCATGAGCATGAAGATGTTTATATTTTATTAGATGTTGCTCAATCAATTGGGCATGGAGAAATTGATATTAAAAAAGTTAATGCTGATTTCATAGCTGCTCCTGGACATAAAGGTCTACTTGGACCTAGTGGAACTGGATTTTTGTATGGAAAAAAAGAATTATTAGAAAAGTTATCCCCAACAAATCTTGGTGGAGGGACAATCACAAGTCTTAAAAACAAAGATTTTAAATTAGAAGAAGTTCCTTATAGATTTGAAGGAGGAACTCAGAATATTAGTGGGATTATCGGCCTTGGAAGAGCTATAGAATACATTAACAATATTGGCATTTCAAAAATTAAAAAACATACTCAATATTTAACACGAGAGCTTTATACTCTCTTATCTGAAATTGATAATGTTATTTTATATGGAGATCTTGAAAACATATTTAATATTGTTTCATTTAATATAAAAGGTGTTAATCCATATGATGTTAGCAAAATACTTGATGAAACAGAGAATATTTGTGTTAGAAGTGGTTTTCATTGTGCTATACCATCATTAAATCTGATCAATGCTAATGAAGGAACTGTAAGAGCTTCAATACATTGTTACAATAATTTAAATGATATACAAAAGTTAGTTGATTGTGTAAATGAACTATCTAAATTTTTTTAATATGATTAAGATAAGATGATTAACCTATAAATTAAAATACAAGTTTTAATAACAATAAAATATACTATAAAATATTTATAAAATAAATATTTATAAAATCTTTTATAATATCTTTTATAATATTTTTAATAGAAATTTTTTATAATATCTTTAATAGAAGATTTTTATAATATTTTTAATAGAAATTTTTTATAATATCTTTAATAGAAGATTTTTATAATATTCTTAATAGAAATTTTTTATAATATCTTTAATAGAAGATTTTTATAATATTCTTAACAGAAATTTTTTATAATATCTTTAATAGAAGATTTTTATAATATTTTTAATAAATGTTATTCTAACTGAATAAATATTGATTTGGAGGCAAACAATGGATATAATAAAAATAGCAGCTATAATAATTATCTTAATTATGGTTATGAGTGCAGCTGCTGGTTTCTTACTTATGGTACAATAATATAAACAGCTAATATGTATCACATTAGGATTAATTTAAAAATTAGTATTATTTATTTAAATTGAATGAATATAAGATTAAATTATAATCAATGAAAAAAGTTTAGAGGTATTTTTATGGTAAAGTATAGAATAGGGGCAGTTGTAGCTGAATTTAATTATGATTTAACTCACATGATGTTAGAATTAGCTAAAGAAGAAGCAAAAATTAGAAATTGTGAAATTGTACAAGTTGTTCCAGTTCCTGGAGTATTCGATATGCCACTAGCTATTAAAAAATTATTAGAAAAAGAGGATATTGATACTGTAATTACTCTTGGTGCTGTTATTGAAGGCTCAACTGATCATGACCAAATAGTTGCACAACATGCTTCAAGAAAAATAGCTGATCTTTCACTAGAATTTGAAAAACCTGTTTCACTTGGAATAAGTGGACCTGGAATGACAAGATTAGATGCACATAAACGTGTTGATTATGGTAAAAGAGCTGTGGAAGCAGCAGTTAAAATGTGCGACCGCTTGAAAGAAATCTAATTTTAAAAACTAGTTTTTATTAAAAACTTCTTATTAAAATTTATTATTAAAATTTATTATTTTTATTAATTAATTTTTATTTTTACATTATTATAACTCAATTAAAAATAGACTGGTTTTTATGGAAATTTTGAAGCCTACTGATTTAAAAAAGAAATTTAATGATCCTTGGATAGCTCCTTATGAAAAAGTAATAACCATGGCTGATAATGATCTTGTTGAAATTGTTGAGTATCATCCATGTATATCAGGTTCACATTGGCTTGTTAATCAGTACAAAAATACTAGTAAGCTAATTTTAAATGCTTATAGAGATGGTAACAAACAAGTATTCTTAACAAAAGTTGGTAAGGAACCACTCAATCTTAAAGCTAGTGTCAATGCTGCTGGAATTGAAGAAGTAGCTATTGATGATGAAAATAATACGGTTAAAGTTGTTCATAGTGGTTTAGCAGGGGCTGGTGTTGGAGCAGGAATGTGTCGTGGAATGGGTGATGGAATAAAACAAGTTGAGATTTATGAAAAAGGTGGAGGATCTAAACTTGGAAAAGCAGGAGTAATAACTCCAAAAATGGAAAAAGTAGTTATTGGGATTGATGATACTGATACTAAAGATGAAGGAGCTACTTGGACTATGGCCCATAATGTAGGAATAGAACTAAAAAAAGAAGGTTTTGAATATTTAGATCATATTATAGTTCAATTATATCCTCATAATCCTCATAAAACTCAAAATTGTGTTTCAATAGCATTGACATTTGCTGTTTTTCCAGAAGAAAAAGGAAAACTTATTAAAAGAACTATAGAGCTATTAAAAAGAGATACATTGTCTGATAAAACAGCTATTGCTATATTAAACGGACTTACCATTCCCCAAGAACTTTTTGAATATTCAATGAAGGCTAAAACAGGTATGGTATCAGTGAAAGAAGCTGAAAAGGTGGCTAAAGATTTAAATATTCGATTAATAGCTGTCACTGGAAATCATGGAAAAATAGGTGCATTGGCCGCACTTGGACTTTATAACGATCCAGATGAAGCTGTTAAAGTATATTACTAGGAATATTACTAATGTTATTATTAGTAATACTACTATATAATTATTACTAATATTATTAATTATTACCAAAATTATTAATAAAAATATTAATGAGAATTATTAATGAATATTAAATTTTTAACAAAATAAAATTTTATTATTAAAGGTATTAAAACTCATTTTAAAAATAATAAAACAATACTATTCAAAATTAAAGCTACTTCAAGCTAAATATTATTTAAAATTGAATATTATTTAAAATTAAATTTATTCAAAGTTGAAAACTAAAAAAGGTCCAAATTTATTTGGAAGAAATCTTTTTGATGTTGAAATATTATTTGAAACTTTTAGTTCAATAATATGATCTCCAGAATAAATGAAATAGCTATTTCCTCTTTTTATATCATCATTTATATATATAGATTTAGCTATTAATCCATTAACATATATATCATAAGTTTCATTAGGTTTAAAAGATCCAGAAATAGATCCAACTCTATTATGATCAACATATACATCCATTGTAGTTCCATTCATATTTCTAGAGTTTATTATAGAATATTCAGAACCAGATATGTTAGAATCATTAATATTAAAACTATGTTCTACCTGAATTCCTTCAAAAACTCCCTTTATTTTTCCATCTGATATTACATCGCCAACTTGAAGATCAAGAAACATCCTAACATCATAAGGAATTCTTAAAATATTCGGTTCTTCATTCCTAGCCTTATTAATTGTGTAGTATTCATCTCCAATACGGAGTTTATCACCATAACTAAGTTCCAATGTATTTAAAGCATCTTGAGGCATTCTTATAATAGTGGATTGATTTTCTAGTGCACTATCAACATTATAAGGACCTCTAACATATATAGTTTGATCTGGAGATCCTGGAAATATTACAAGATTTTTTGAAGTAGGTTCAATAGATAATCTCCCATCTGAATATGTAGCTGCACTTAAAAATGTTGATATCATTACTAATAATACAAGGGCAGAGATGACAACAGGAAAATGCATCTTAATAAATGATCTGAAAAAATTACCCTTAGGTCTCTTCCTAAACATTATCGTGGTTTTTATAATAAGTTTAATAACATAATAAATTGTTAAAAGAATACCAGCTAAAGATATAATTACCCCTAATTCTAAAGGAACTCCTTGAACAAAAAATATTGTAAAAAGACCTAAAATAATTAGTGACAATCCCAGTGTAGTCATTCTGATGTAATTACCCATTGAATCCATCATTGTTACACGGCCATATTCCATAGCCCTATCAACAATTGTCCTTGTAACCTCATTAGCCATTTCATTTAGACTTTCAAGAGGAGACATGTCATGTTTAATTTCCCCAATGTCCACTTCTTTGATTCTCATTCCATGAGCATCAGCATCAAGTACAATACCAACATCTACACCATAATCTTTTTCAAATTTAATTTTCTCAAGAACTGAACGTTTTCCAGCAAATTGACCACTTAAAGGTTGTTCAAAATTAACTTCTGGAAAGAAAAATCTAAGAAGAGGCTTAGCTGTAAGTTCAGTTACTCTTCCACTTTCTCTCATAAACTTAGTTTTTGTGATATCTGTTTTTCCTTCTAAAATAGGAGATATGATCATTTCAATTTTATCAGAGGTTAAATTATAAATATCAGCATCTATAAATGCAACAATATCTCCTTTAGAATGTTTAAAACCTGTTTTAATAGCTGAACCTTTTCCTTGATTACTAGTATGAGATATAACATCTGCCCCTACAAGTTTAGCTTCCTCAGCTGTTTTATCATAAGACCCATCATCAATAACAATAACTTCAGTTACATAAGGTAATTCCATAGCAACATTTACAACATGAGCTACAGTTGCTTCTTCATTATAAGCAGGAATAATAATTGAAACAGATGACGAGTGTTTATTTTCCATTTTGCACCTTTAATAAGTTTTTTAACAAATTTTATAAAAAATAATATTTAAATATCAAAGATTTAATTTATCAAACCAATTTATTAAGAATTTGATGAAAGCTATCAGATTAAAACTATCAAATTAGTTTATGGTTATTCTAATTAAAATAATTATTTATGTATTTATATTGTTATTATTAATTTATAAAAATTTTTAAATATTAAATTAATTGAGAATAGTAAATAAAAAATAATTTAGAACAATAAACAAAAATTTGGAGCTTTAAATACAAAAATACTAGGTCTAAATAATTATGTACAGAAATACTGAGTAAAAACTATATTCAATAATATAAATTATATCCTAATACACTATAATTCTAATATATAGTCTAATAATATTAGTATATTAAATAATATTATTCTATAATATAATATTAGTCTAATATGATTATTCTAATATAATTTTATTCTAATATGATTATATAATATGATTATTAAATACGATTATAATATGATTATTATAAGAAAATTATAATATTTTGATATAATATTATCTAATATATAAATTTTAATTATAAAAATATTAATCTAAGAACATATAAATATATCTGAGTACATTAAAAGTTTCAAAAATCTATTAAAAATCTAGTATCTAAAATAAAATTAATCATTAATAACATGAATTATTATAAAAATATATTAAATAATAAATAAATCCTATAAAAATAATATTTATTATTAAAAAAGGTGAATTAATGAACCCTAAAGTAATGATAATCTTAGGAAGTGCATCAGACTTAAAAATAGCTCAAAAATCTATTGATATATTTGAAACACTTCAAATTCCATACAGTTTAAAAGTTGCATCTGCACATAGAACCCATGAAAAAGTAAAAAAATTAGTAGTTGAAGCTACAACAAATGGAATAGAAGTTTTCATGGGGATTGCTGGATTAGCGGCCCATTTACCAGGTTCTATAGCAGCTTATACTCACAAACCAGTGATTGGTGTTCCTGTTGATGTTAAGTTAGGTGGTTTAGATGCATTGTTTGCTTCATCCCAAATGCCTTTCCCTGCTCCAGTAGCAACTGTTGGAATTGATAGAGGAGACAATGGAGCGATTCTTGCTGGACAAATCATAGGAGTTAATGATCCTGAAGTTAAAAAAAGAGTATCAAAACTTAGAAAATCCTATCAAGAAAAAGTTAAAATCGATGAAGAAAAACTAATCTCTCAATTAGATGGTAAATTATTACAAAAAAACTTTTTAGATAACTATGATGAAATAAGTGAGGAAAAATTAAACAAAGAAGAACCCCACACAGATAAAATATTCAAAGAGTCGGAAAGTGTTGAATCAGAAAAAAATACTCCTTTAGTTTCAGTTGTTCCTGGAAGTTATTCCGATATTGAAGAAGCTAAAAATGTTGCTTTAACATTAGATAGATTAGGAATTAGCTATGATATTAGTGTAATATCCCCTATAAGATATCCTGATAAATTTAATAAATATATGGAAAATATGAAAGATGTTAAATTATTTATAGCTGTTACTGGATTGTCTGCTCATGTTACTGGATCAATAGTTGCATTAAGTGAAAAGCCAGTTATAGGAGTTCCACGTTCTGTAGAGATAAATGGACTTGATTCATTATTATCAATGGTAAATATGCCACCAGGAGTTCCTGTTGGAACAGTAGGTATTGAAAATGGAAGAAATGCAGGAGTTTTAGCTGGAGAAATATTAGGTATTTCTGATAAGAACATTGAAGAAAAGCTAAAATTAATGAAATACAAAACAGCGGATATATAAAAAAATCAATGATAAATGAATTATTACTACTATAATATATTATTACTAATTAATATATTATTGTTAATTAATTGATTATTATTAATTAATAGATTATTGCCAATAGAAACTATATTAATTAATGAATTATTACTATAATAGATTATTAAAATTTTAGAGGAATTAATTATGGAAAATTTTTTAAATATAATAAAGGATGAATATGGAATTTTGACTATAGAAGAAGAAGTTTCTACAGAGTTTGAAGCAGCAAGAATACTTAGAGAACATCCTAAAAAAACAGTTATATTAAAAAATGTTAAAGGTTATGATATTCCAATAATCTCAGGAATTTGTAATACTAGAGAAAAAATAGCTAAGTCATTAGGTTGTACTGTTGATGAGATAACCAAAAGAATTATTAAAGCTACTGAAAATCCTCAAAAAACAACTAAATATAAAAAAATTAATAATTCAGAATATAGTACCAAAAAAGCAGATTTAGGTAAAATTCCAATATTAACTCATTACAAAAGAGATGGAGGAGCTTATATAACTGCAGGAGTAGTTTTTGCAAAAGATCCAGAAACAGGAATACAAAATGCTTCTATACATAGAATGTTAGTTATTGGAAAAGATAAATTAGCTATAAGAATCGTTCCAAGAAACCTTTACACATATTTCCAAAGATCAGAAAAACTAAATAAAGATTTAAAAATAGCTATAGCTATTGGAATGAATCCATCAACACTTCTTTCAACAACAACATCTGTCCCAATTGATTGTGATGAAATGGAAGTTGCAAATGTATTTAATGATGGAAATCTTGAATTGTTAGATTTGGAAAATAGTGGTTTAAAAGTTCCTCAAGCAGATATAATATTTGAAGGAAAAATATTAGCTGGAAAAAGAGCTAAAGAAGGGCCTTTTGTTGATTTAACCGATACATATGATGTAGTTAGAGATGAACCAGTTATTAAGTTAGATCATATGCATATAAAAAATAATGCAATGTATCATGCTATTCTTCCAGCTGGATTTGAGCATAAATTACTACAAGGACTTCCTCAAGAGCCTAGAATATTCCAAGCTGTGAAGAATACTGTTCCAACAGTCCAAAATGTTTTATTAACAGAAGGAGGTTGTTGTTGGTTACATGCAGCAATAGCTATAAAAAAACAAACACAAGGTGATGGTAAAAATGTTATACTAGCTGCACTTGCAGCTCATCCATCATTAAAACATGCAGTAGTGGTTGATGAAGATGTTGATATTTTCGATCCTCAAGATCTTGAATATGCTATAGCTACAAGAGTTAAAGGTGATGATGACATAATAATCATTCCTAAAGCAAGAGGTTCATCACTTGATCCTGTAGCATTACCTGATGGAACAACTACAAAAATTGGTGTTGATGCTACTAAATTACTTGGAAAAGAAGAAGAATTTGAAAGAGTGAGCTTTAGTGAATAGAAATCAGGTATATGGAATAAACATGAAAAAAGAAAAGAATATCTTTTATTTATAATGTTAATTATTTAATCAGAAGATTTATGCATTTTTTCATAATAACTAATATAATCCCCAGAAATAACTTCTTTGAGCCATTTTTTATTATTTAAATACCAATCTATTGTTTCATTTATTCCTTTTTCAAAAGTATATTTAGGTTTCCAACCTAATTCACTTTTTATTTTTGTTGAATCAATTGCATATCTTTTATCATGCCCTAATCTATCTTCAACAAATTCAATCAAATCATTAGACCTATTCAGATATTTAAGAATAATTTTAACGATTTCAATATTTTCTTTTTCATTGTTTCCACCTATATTATAAACATCCCCTATTTTTCCATCATGCAATACAAGATCAATAGCTGTACAATGATCATAAACATGTAACCAGTCCCGAATATTTCTTCCATCACCATAAACAGGTAATTTCTTATTATCTAGTGCATTATTAATCATTAATGGAATCAATTTTTCTGGAAATTGGTATGGTCCGTAATTATTTGAACACCTTGTTATATTAATAGGAAGGTTGAAAGTTTCATGATATGCTCTAACAATCATATCTGCTCCAGCTTTACTAGCTGAATAAGGACTGTTTGGAGAAAGAGGAGTTTTTTCTGTAAAATAACCTGTTTTTCCAAGAGTTCCATATACCTCATCAGTAGATATTTGAATATATTTTTTAATCTGACCTCTTTCATGATATTTTTTAGCTACTTCAAGCAGATTTTGAGTTCCAATAATGTTTGATTCTAAAAAAATCTTAGGATTATGAATACTACGATCAACATGAGATTCAGCAGCAAAATTAATTATATAATCAATATTATTTTTATTTACAATGCTATTCACAAGTTTAGTATCTAAAATATCCCCTTTAATAAATTTATAATTAGGATTCTCTTCAGCTTCCACCAAATTTCCTAGATTTCCACAATAAGTAAGTGAATCTAAATTTATAACATTATAATCAGAGTATTTATCTAAAATATAATGTATAAAATTACTTCCAATAAAACCTGCTCCCCCAGTAACCAATATTTTCATTTTAACCTTTCCTCACATTTATAATCTTTTAATCTTTAAAAACTAGTTGAAGTATCTTTTAAAGATTTCCATTTTTGATCTTTTTCAGATAAAATTAGCTCTTCTTCATTTAAAGGCCATTCTATGTTTATATCTGGATCATTCCAGATGATACCTCCTTCATCAGACCCATTATAAAAATCAGTACATTTATAAGTAAATTCTGCCTCATCACTTAAAACTAAAAAGCCATGAGCAAATCCTGGTGGAATATAAAACTGTTTTTTATTATCTTCTGAAAGAATTACACTTTCATACTTACTATAAGTTGGAGAATCTTTTCTTAAATCAACAGCTACATCAAAAACTTCACCTTTGATTACTCTTACTAATTTCCCTTGTGGTTGATTATACTGAAAATGAAGTCCACGTAAGACACCTTTTGTAGATTTAGATTGATTATCTTGAACAAAATCAATATTTAATCCATTTTCTTCAAATTCTTTTTTATGGTATGATTCCATAAAATACCCTCTATCATCAGTGAAAACTGTTGGTTCTATTATAAAGACTCCTTCAATAGAAGTTCTAGTAAATTTAAATTTATTCAATATTATTCCTCTTTAGTTCTATTATATAGCTAGATTTAACATTAAGATATTATTATAAATTTATAATTATATAATAATCTATATTTATAAATATATTATTATTACGATTATGGTTATGAACAGCAAATTTTATAAAAGACAATATTGTATTAGATGAAAATTTTGAATAATTAAGATTTTCAAACATGACAATACTTTTCAAAAAGCAAAAAGTACAATTTAAAGTATACTTTAAGATTATTAAACTCAATAGGATAATATTTGATTAGTTATAGATAAAATTTAGTTTTCTACCACAATTAATACATTTATTATTTTTAATTTTACTCTTATTGATAGTATTATATCCATTTCTTTCAATAAGTAGCTCACCGCAATCAGGACAATAACTATTTTGATCAGTTTGAACATTACCTAAATAAACATATTCTAAGCCTGATTCAATAGCTATTTCTTTAGCAATTTCTAATTTACTAATTTCAGTAGGAGGAACATCCCTCATTTTATAATAAGGGAAAAATCTAGAAAAATGAAGTGGCACATCTTTTCCAAGTTCGGTTACAATAAAATCAGTCAAACTTTTTATTAAATCATGAAAATCATTATAACCAGTTATTAAGAGATTAGTGATTTCTAAATGCTTTTTATGATTATATATTGATTTTATATTATCTAAAATAGGATCAAGTTTAGCTTGACAATTATTAATATAAAATTCATTACTCATAGATTTTAAATCTATGTTAAATGCATCAATTCTAGGAAGCAAGAGATTAAGAGCTTCTTCACTCATATAACCATTACTAACATATATATTTTTAAGACCATTTTCATGAGATAGTAAAGCAGTTTCTAGAGTATATTCTAAGTACATAGTAGGTTCATTATAGGTCCAAGCAAGCGACATACAATTTGCATTAATGGCATTTTTAACAGCTGTTTCTGGAAGAATTTTAATAGCTTCATTATACTCATTACTATTTTGGGATATGATATAGTTCTGACAGTTCAAACATCTCATGTTACACCCAAAACCACCAAGAGAATATGCCAATGACCCTGGTAAAAAATGATAAAGTGGTTTTTTTTCAATAGGATCAATAGCTTGAGAGGATATAGAAGCATAGTTACAACTATATAACTTTTCATTTAAATTTTTACGTGTTAAACAAAATCCAAGTTTGTCTTCAGCAATTTTACATCTATGGTTACAAACATTACATTGAACATTCCCATTATCTAGCTTATCATACAAAATTGATTCAACAATCATTCAAATTACTCCTTTTCAAATTACTCCTTAATCATTAACCATCAAATAAAAAATCATTAAATTATCATTAAACTTATCATTAAACTTATCATAAACTATCATCAAATGAAAACAATACTATTAATTAGAAGCACTTAAAGGTTATTAATCATTAGATAAATGTTCATAACCCTTTGAAGATAATTTTTGAACTTTTCCATCAGAATATTCAATTTCAACCCTATTATAATTATTAATTTCCCCAATAATAATAAAATTCAACTTTTTTGATAGCTCATCAATAATACTATTTTCATTATCATTACTGAAAGTAAATAAAAGTTCAAAATCTTCCCCTATATGAAAAATAAGATCAAAAATATCTTTATTTAATATTTTCGACAAATTATATATTTCTTTAAATAGTGGTTCATTAGCTATCTTATCTTCATAGATTCTTATTCCAAGATTACTATTTTTATTAAAATTTTTATTAGCATTAAATAATTCATAGAGTTCACTTGCTAACCCATCAGTGATATCAGTAGCAGATGAAGCTATTTTACTTAAAATAATACCTTCATTTAACCTAGCTTTAGGATTTAAAGCAGCCCCAATTGATAAATTAACTATCTCACGGCTAATTTTTTTATTTTCAATGGATTTTTCAATTATTTTTTTATTCTCTTCTTTTAATAATTCAAATCCAAGTGCAGCAAGACCTAATTGTCCAGTAATAGCTATTTTATCTCCAAATTTAAATCCAAACTTTTTTTTAGCTAGTGATTGCTCAATTTTCCCTAAAGCAGTCCCTGAAATTATTATTTCATCATCTTCATTTGTATCCCCACCTATTAAAGGGATTTTATAATAATTGCATGCTTTTAAAATTCCACAAATTATTTCATCAAAAGATTCAAGAGCTAAATTTGGAGGAATAGCTAAACTAATCAATATTCCAACAGGTTTAGCTCCCATAGCTGCAATATCACTAACATTTACTGTAACAGCTTTCCAACCCATCTGAAAAAAAGACATTTGTAATGGGAAATGATGTTTTTGAATCAATAAATCAGTTGTAGCTACTAAATAATTTTTTTCATTTGTTAAATTATTGTTAAAATCGATTAATGCAGCATCATCACCAATATAAGAATTTAAATTTTTATCATTATTAAACTCAAAATCTTTAGACGTTTCAATTATTCTTTCAATTAGCTTTTTTTCTCCAAGATCTGAAACTCGAAGATTTTTTTTACTCATACTAATATATATGTTTATTAAATATAATAAAATTTTTTTAGTTATAAGTTGAAATAAAATTATACTTGAAAAATATTATAAAAAAAATATTATAAAAAATATTATAAAAAATATTATAAAAAATATTATAAAAAAATATTATAAAAAATATTATAAAAAATATTATAAAAAAATATTATAAAAAATATTATAAAAAAATATTATAAAAAATATTATAAAAAATATTATAAAAATCAAAAAAAGATTAATAAATAAATTATTGTTGGTTTAAAGCATTATTAACTCTATTTTTTATTATCTCAAGAACTAATGGGTCTGCTCCTAATGGTTCAGTATAAATAATTTTTCCATCAAAATTTATTTTTTCTAATTCATGATGGTGATGATGACTATGAGAGCTTTCCTCATTATTTTCATGATTATGGCTATGATGATTGTGATTGTGAGAGTCTTCCCCATTATTTTCTTCATTTAGACGCAATATTTTAGGAATATCTCTCGTAGTGTGCATTCCATGAGCTAAAAATACTGGAACGGCTATTACAGTATCAATTTCAGTATCTTTAACTAAAATATCTAATGCATCAGGAATATTGGGTTCATGAATTTCCATATATCCTACACCAACTTTAAAATTAGTTTCTTGCCTATACATTTCAGCTAACTTATTTATAGTTTCACTAGATAAGGGTAACCTACTTCCATGACTCATAAGTAAAATTCCAGTATTATTAGAGTTAAAATTTGATTTTCCTTCTGACATATTATCTTCCTATTCCTCGTATTATAATAATTTATTAATAAATCAATTTATTCAAGAAATCTAATTTTAATATTAACAAAAGTATATTATAAATTTTATCAATTTTTCTTTAAAATATTAAAATATTCTTGAAAAATTATATTATTGAAAAATTATTAATAAAAGTAATATCATTAATAAAATTATTAATAAAAATTCTAATATAATAAATAAAAAAGTAATGCGAGATAAAAAGTAATAAAAAGTAATAAAAAATAATAAAAAATAAACCAAATTAAGCTTCAAAAAATTATATATTGCTTTCAATTCTATTTTTAAGAATTTTAATTATAATATCATCAGAACCTAGTGGTTCTGTATATAATATCTCTCCATCAAACTCAACAAGGCCTCCATGAGCATGATCATGAGAGTGATCATGGCTATAATCATGAGAATGGACATGAGAGTGAGAATGATCATTGGAAAAATGAGTATTGTTTATATCTTCATCCTCCAAAATACCTAGAATAGTAGGTATATCTCTTTTGGTGTGAACACCTGGAGCTAAAAATACAGGAACAACAATTATTCTATCTAAATCTTTACTTTCAAGCATGCTATTAATAGATTGTGCAATAGTAGGTTCACAAAGTTCCATGAAACCTTGAGAAACAGAATAGTCAGTCTGAGATTTATATTGATTATATATATCTGTAATAAATTCACGATTATAATTTAACCTACTTCCATGGCTTACAAGTAAAACACCTGTCTTATCTGAATTTATATCACTGTTAGATTTAGAAATAGCTGATTCAATCTTTTTATTTATAATACTAATTATCTGTGGATCAGGACCTATACAACCAATTAAATCAATTTCACCATTGAAGTTGATAGGTTTTGACTCCATCAAGTAATGATCTTCAGGATAATTTCCATCAGGACATCTTGGATCAGTTTCTTTAGGTTCAAGCCCTAAAATTATTGGTATATCTATATTAGTGTGAATACCTGGAGCTAAAAATACTGGCATAGCAATGATTCTTTTTATGTTATTATTCCTATCCAATAAATTATCAATAGCTTCAGAAATAGATGGTTTAGCAACCTTCATATATCCAACTTCAGTATTATGACCAGTTAAAGATAGATATTTTTCAAGTATATCTTTAAAAGTTTCTTCTGCATAAGGTAAACTGCTTCCATGACTAATAAGCAATACACCAAAATCAGTTGAAAGTGAATTCTCTGAAATATTCAAATTTTTATAATTCGTACATCCTTCAGAATTATTTGATTGGTTTAAATTTGAATCCATAAGAGATTACTCCGTCTTCTCCATCTTCCCTAATCTTTCGAAATACCATTTCAACAGGATCCCCAATCTCTATTTCATTAAGATCACAATCTACAAGCTGAGATGTGAGTCTTGCGCCTTCTTCTAAATCAATTATAGCTACTGCGTATGGAGCAATAGTTTTAAAATCATCAGTTGGAGTTTCAACAATGGAAAAACTATGTATTTTACCTTTTCCACTAAATTGAATATTTTCAATCTTACCTTTTCTCCTACATTTTGGACATATGACTCGTGGAGGGAAGTAAACCCCATCACAGTTAGTACATTTTGATCCAATGAGATTGTACCTTTGTTGAATATGACGCCAAGTTCTTACAATATCAGACATTTAAATCCTCCTAACTCTAAATTTATAATTATATTTAATAATGTATTAATTGTATTAATTTAATAATGTAATAATTAATATGTAATTTATTAATAAAATTATATAACCTATTAATAAAAATATGTAATGTATTACTAAAATCATTAATAATATAATATATCAATAAATTATGAATAATATAATGTATTAATAAATCATGAATAATTTACACTAAAAAGCATTATGGGTTTTAATATTAATTTATTAAATAAATCAGATTCACTAGTTTATTTTATAACTTTATATGATTATAGCTTTTATAATCTTTAAAAGTCTTTTAATATAATTTAAATAGCTTTAAGTGAATAGTAATTCTAAATAGTTATTTATATTCTTTAATAATAATTTTTATCAAAAGAAATATTATTAAAGACTTAATTTATACTAATAATCTATTTGTAATAATCATATAAAAATTTATTTAATGGTAGTAATACTTCTCATCAATTTTATATTATTTAATTTATTTTCCTAGTAAATAAATCTTTTTGTTGCTATAAGTTTTAAAAAATATATTAATAAAATTAATTAATAAATGAAAAAATAATAAAAAATACAAAACTTTTTAAATAACTTAGTACTATATAATAAATGTATAGTAATTTTATAAAATAAAATTTTTAATATATTTATCTTAATTTACAATTAACATACTAATTATTATTTAATTTATCCAAATCTATTTATGGAGCTTATAATTTATATATATAGATTATATTTAATTAAATCCATGAATAGTAGTTTTTTGTATTGATTATAAAAATGTTAAATCTTTATTTATTATTTATTTTAATTTTGGAGGATTATTTATGAGTAACGATATTTTTAACGAAGTTTCTGAGATTTTAAAACATATTATGGAAAATCCGAGTGTACCTCGTAACATTAGAAGAGCTGCTGATGAGTCTAATACACTACTTAACAATAAAGAAGAAGATGAAACTGTAAGAGCAAGTGCAGTTATCTTAATATTAGATGAAATTAGTAACGACCCAAATATACCTATTCATGCTAGAACCCTTATTTGGGAAGTTTTAAGTAAATTAGAGTCAATTAAAACAAATTAAACATATATCCCCTATCATATATCATATTTTTTTTTATTAGGTATTTAATAACTATTTGATTATTTATTAGCTATAAATATTTATTTGCTATAAATGCTTAATATAATTTTTCAACCATTTTTTTTTTGCTTTTTATTATCTATTTTTAATCATTTTAATGTTTTTTATTTATTCAATTTATCTATAATCTCAATTATATGAATATTAATTATATAGCTCTTAATTATTTGTGAAACTCAATCATATTAAAATGAATCTGATAGATTCAAAGTATGTGAAATGAATTGAGTTTTAGCTATATCTTCAACAAATTCCGCTAATGAACAGGCTTCTTCAATATTTTTTCCTGTTGATATAACTCCATGATTTTTTAAAATCAGTACGTCTTCATTTTTAAGTGCTTCAGCAGATTTAACAGCTAATTCATCACTTCCAGGTCTTTCATATTCAATTTCTGCCAAGTATGGGGAAATTATTTCACCAAAACCCTCTAACCTTTTTATCCGTTTGTTAGAAAATGCAAAACCTGTTGCAAAAGGAGAATGAGTATGAACAATTGCACCAATGTCATCTTTTTCTTTATATATAGCTAGATGTAAGTATATTTCAGAAGAAGGAGTTCCTTTAGTTAAATTGTTCCCATCAATATCAATTAATATTATTTCTTCTTCTTTTACTTTACCTAATGACTTCATAGTAGGAGTAATAGCTATAACATCCATTCCATTATCATTAAATCTAGCGCTGACATTTCCAGCTTTTCCAGAAACTAATTTACGCCCAAAAAGATATTTCGAAACATCAACAACACTTTTAATATTATCATCTTTATCACTCATTTCATCACCAAATAGAACTGAAAGATTATTTTAAAATATATAGCTAAATAATCATTTAAAATACTTATTCTAAATAAAATTCAACTTTTTATAAACGCCTCTATGAAGAATTGGAACCTCAGCACAAGTTGGAAGAATGTTGTGAACTTTTTGAAACTCAGTTTGAGTCTGAAAAGTTCCTGAATTAATCATATGAACTCCTTTATAATTTTTATACGTATTTATATGAACATGACCCGTATGGAAAATATCAGGAACATTATCAATTACAAGGTGATCTTCAAGTTCTGATGCCAAAGGAGTTCTTTCTCCATATATCGGTGCTAGGTGACGTTTATTTAATAATTCTTCCATTATAAGATCATTTCTTTCATGTGAAAATCCTTTAACAGTAATAGCAATATCATCAAAACCACGACCATGATAAATAAGAGTATTCCAACCATCAAGGCTAACAATCGCTGGATTACTTACAAATTCTACATTATTTAAATCATAAAGAGATTTTGCATATTTTTCAGGTATTGCAGGTTGTGGTTCAGCCACTCTTGAAGCATCGTGGTTTCCAGGAGATATAATAATCTTTATATCACTTCTAATATCTCCAAGAAGTCTAGCTGCCTCTTCATATTGTTCTGAAATATCTTTAATAGATAATTCTTTGTCTTGATTAGGGTAGACACCAATACCATCTACAATATCCCCACCAACTATCAAATATTTAACATCTTCACCAATGGATTTTTGCTCTTCTGTTCCATAATCACCATTTAGCCATTTAGTAAATCTTATAAAAGCATCTTCAAGAAAAGTTAAACTACCAATATGTATATCAGAAGTAAAAACTGCGGAAAAATTCATTGATTTTTTCGCAATTCTTGGTACGCCGGGTTGGATAATTTTATTTGCAATAGCTAAATCTCCCTTTTTTTCAGCAAGAATACCAACAACTTCATCTTTAACAAGTTTTTCTGATTCTCTAAAAAGTTCATGATTGTCTTTATGGAAAAGAACACTTATTTCACCGGTATCATCATCAAATACAATTATCTTATGTCCATTTTTAGTAGACCTAATCTCTTTAACCATTACAATTAAACTTAAATCTGTAGCTTTTTCTTCTAAATCAGAAATTTTCTGATATGCTTTGAGTTCAGGTCTTTTAGATAAAATTTTTGATAATTTAGAGTATCTATTCTTAAAATAAGTAATTAAATTTCCAATTTCACCACTAGTATAAGATTTCTTACTAGTATCTTGAATTACCTTATAATTATAGTCTATATTACAAGGATTAAGATTTCTTTTACATTCAGAAGGTGAAAATCTATTTTTTTCAACATTATCTTTAGGATTAAAATTAACATCATTAGAATTAGCTTTAAGATTATTAGAATTAGCTTCAACACTACCAATTTGGTCAAAATCGGCTTTAAAATCTTGTACCTGTGATTCTGGACTAATTGATCTAGATTTTAGATTAAAGTTCTTAGAATCGGGTTTGTCCGTTTTAAATTTTTTAGTGTTGAATTTATTGGTATTAAGATTATTAACGTTGGACTTATTAGTATTAAGCTTAGTATTGAGTTTATTGGTATTAGATTTAGAGTTTTCATTATTATTTAGAGTTTTCTGAGAATTAGGAATAGGATTGTTTGAATCCTTATTTTGATTTGGAATAGGCAAACCTAAGGTTTTAATAAAGTCCTCAACAATATCCGCTTTTAAGGAAACTAAATCTTCTTTGGAAAATTCCTGGCTCTTTAATTTAACAATTAAAGATGAAGAAAAATCTAAAGGATCATCCAAATTATTTATTAAATAATAAGCTTCAGGAGATAAGTTAATATTTTTTTTAGCAAATTTAAAAAGAACTTCTGTTGTCATTTATATCTATTGTTTTTATGTAAAATCCACAAAATATTTTATATTATAAAATATTTTATAATATAATTATAGCTTATTTTACTTTATTTTTTCTTGCTATTAAATTTTATTTTTAGTTATTATATTTTAGCTATAAAATCTTTAGTTATAAAATCTTATAGTTATAAAATCTCTTTATATAGTTTCTATTTATATAATCTATATTTGTATAATGATCTATTTATATATATTTTAGTTATAATTTAAAATTAATTTATATATTTTTAAATTTCCATGATTATTGTTTAGCATTTTACAATAAATATTTTACAATAATACTAAAAATAATTATAAATCAATGTTTAATAAAAATATAAAAATAGTTAATTTTATTAAACTAAATAAACAAACTTAATTTAATATATATTATTAATAAATAGAATATATTAAAATGAATTTTAAAAATTATTTTGAATTTTAAGAATTATTTATTTTATATTCTTATAGATTTTATATTTCTTACAAGTTTTATGTTTTTGTAAAATTTTAGTTGATGTTTTAAAACTTATTGAATAAAGATAAATTACAGAAAATATTTAATATATTTACTTTTAAAATATAGTTTCTCAAACAAATAGTTTCTTGAAGTATAATTAATTACTCAAAATGTTACTTTAAATGTAACTAATACTTATTATAATTTTAAATTATCATAATTAATTTACAAACAATATAAATTATTATACAACATAGTTAATTTAGCTTATTAAACATTTTTATAGGCAATTAATAATTTATAAGATAATTAATGACTTATAACAATATACAATGAATATTAAATAGTTAATAACAATTAAATGTTATATTGATTAAATATTATATTAATTAAAATATTAGGTGATAATATGCCAAAAGCACTTAAGATAATCCTCATCTTATTACTTTTTATAGGATTTTTTGAAGCAGGTCTTCTTAGCTCATATACAATCGTGACTTCAGAACCGCCAGATGTTAAAGGACTTATTGACCTACAAATAAATACTATTGCAGAATTATTTAGCTCTGAAAATATTAATAGTGTTTTGATTAAGGATCCTCAAAAAGTAAATGTTACAAACAAAGTAGATGTGAGTGAAAACTTAACGTCTCTTGCAAAGGTTGATGGTGTGGATCTAGATAGTATGAATTTTACTACCTATTCTGGTTCCAGTGACGGTAAAATTTCGGTCAATATTACTGCATTAGCTTATTCTTCACCAAATACTACATCCGGGAGAATTGTATTGTCTGGAACCCCTGATTATATTATAAAAGCTACTGCTGAAGCGAACAGTAGTGATAGTGGTATCACGGTTGATTTAAGTACAATTAAAATAATTTCTATATTGAAATTCTTCAATCAAACCAGTTCTAATAGCTACTCTGGAAATAATGGTTCTGATAGAATTACTATTGGTTAATATCAGCTAAAGATAGATATAAAAAATAGTTAAATATTAATTAAAATAGTAATTAAAATATTATACTAATATCTAATGGTGGAAATGATGATCAATATAATTGGGATTGGACCTAGTAGAAACAATATTACAGAATCTGCTCTTAATGCTTTAAAGGAATCTGATGTTATAATTGGTTATAAAAAATATGTTGACTCAATACATGATTTAATTAAAGATAAAGAAATCATCAAAAAAGGAATGGGAGATGAAATTTCTAGAGGAGAACTTGCTATAAATAAAAGTTTAGAGGGAAAAAATGTTGCTTTAATTAGTTCTGGAGATCCTGGTGTTTATGGAATGGCAAACTTAATGTTTCAGCTTATCAGTAAATATAATGATTTTAATCCACAGAGAGATATTAAAATTTTTCCAGGTGTCAGTGCTGTTAATTTTGCAGCTTCTCTTCTTGGAGCACCACTCCATGATTTTGCTGTTATAAGCTTAAGTGATATATTAACACCATTATCAGAAATAGAAAAAAAAATAGAATTTGCATCAAAAGCTAACTTAATTATGGCCATATACAATCCAATTAGTAAAACTAGGAAAAAGCCTTTTAGAATGTTTAAAAAAATACTAAATGAAACAAAAGATTCTAAAACATTAATTGGAATTGTTGATAGTAGTGAAAGTGGTTATAACAATGAAGGTCCTATAAAAACAAATATAATTACTCTTGAAGAATTAAATGAAGATGATATTAATATGTCCACAATATTAATTGTTGGAAACTCTTTAACCTATCGTCAAGATGGTTTCATGATTACACCTAGAGGTTATATTATTAAATCTGAAATTCATCCACTTTCAGAAAATTTTTATAAAGAATACTTAGAAGGAACTTCTCCAATAGGGCCTAATACTAGCTGCGAGTACTATCCTTGCCATGAATGTGAAAATGGGCCCCAATACTGTGATTTTTGTTATTGTCCATTTTATCCATGCGGAGATGGATCAACTGGTGGAAAATGGATAAAAAATAAAGGTGTTTGGAGTTGTGAAGACTGTGAATGGATCCATCAGAGAAATACAGTTGAATGCATTAGAAAAGGATTAAACAATATATTAGAAGATGTTAATGATCTAAAATTAAAAAAGAAAGATTTATTAAAATTAAGAAGACAATGTATTTTAGAGAATAAAAATAATTGATAAGGATGGAAACATGGCTAGCATAAAAGATATTCTAATAGAAATGAAAAACTTATCCGAGCTAATGGTAGATTTAGCTTATTCAGCTGTACTTTTTAATAGTAAAGACGCTGCAAAAGAAGTTTTAAAGCTTGAAAATAAAGTTAATAGCTTAAATTATGAAATAAAAAAACAATCTCTTGTAGCTGCACGTTCTGTGGAAGATGCTGAAAAATTAACTGCATTACTCGAAATAGCTGAAGCAGCTGAAAGTATTGCAAATGCAGCTAAAGATTTGGCAGATATTGTTATTAAAGGGATAAAACCACACCCAGTATTTAAAATGGTTATGGAAGAAGCAGAAGAACTTATTATAAGTGTTACTGTTGAAAAGGAATCTGAATTATCTGATAAATCACTTGGCGAATTAGTTTTAGCTAATAGGACAGGAATGATTGTTATAGCAATTAGGAGAGATGAAACATGGATATATGGGCCTGATAAACACACTGTTATAAGAGAAGGTGATGCTTTAATTGCTAAAGGAACTGAGGTGGGTTCAGAACTCCTTAAAAAATTAGCTAATAGTGAAATTGACTTTGATGAAATATCTGATATAGTTGATGAAGAAGGACAATCGCAATCTTGAGATTAAAAATACTGAAAGATTAAAAATAGCTGATTAAATAAAATATTTAAATAATTTATTACACTTGAAATATAGGTTTAAATTTATTAAAAATAAATATTTAAGAATAATAATAAATATATTAGAATAATAAATATTTTAGAGTAATAATAAGTCTATTATTATAATAATAAATATTTAAAGTAATATAATATTAAATAAGCTTTTAAAAATAAAATAAAACTATTAACCAGAAGAGTTGAAATTATGTTTGTAGGTGATATTTATGAAGAAAATAAAACTTCTATTGAAGATGATTCGCCAAATATTTTCAATAATAATATCATTCATAGTCAACTCTTTTATATTTATCTATAGAAAAATAAATTATATATTTTCTATTCCTTATCTAATAGGTCACAGATTTAAGTATTTTTTTAAAGAAACAAATAATGTGTTAAGAGAGGCATTTATTGCTCTTTTAATATGTGCTATTGGAGATTTATTTGCAGGCATTATTCTTGGAAATATGACAAGCTTTTTAGCAGCGTTTCCAGGACTTCTAGTTATCATTCCAGGAGCTATTGGGATGAGAGGAAACATATTTGGGGCTCTTGGTTCACGATTAGCTACAAATCTCCACATAGGTTTATTGTCCCCTGAATTTAAGCGTTCTAAGATTTTATCAGAGAATATATTATCTTCACTTATTTTAACCATGATACTTTCTATTTTTTTAGCTTTTTTAGCTAAAGGAATATGTATAATATTTGGATTTGAAAGCATAAGTTTAGTTGACTTTACATTAATTTCACTATTTGCAGGAGTTATTTCAAGTGTAATAATGCTACCACTAACTATGTTAATATCACTTAAAAGTTTTGAAAATGGATGGGATCCAGATAATATATCAACTCCAGTTATAGCTGCTTTTGGAGATTTATTCACATTACCAGCTATAATTTTAGCTATAATTTTAGTTTCTTTTTTATCAAGTGTAATTTTAAAATATATTGTATTTGTTTTTATAATACTAATCGCTATTTTAAGTTTTATTTATGGAATAAAAGCAGGTGGAGAAATGAAAAAAATTTTAAAACAATCTACTCCAGTGCTACTTGTTTGTTCTTTTTTAGGAGTTACAGCAGGTGGATTTTTAAATAACTCTATTAATACTCTTCTTAAAAATCCGAGTCTTTTAACTTTAGTACCACTTTTTTCTGGTGAAAGTGGAAACCTTGTTAGTATTCTTGGAGCAAGACTTTCATCTGCACTCCATGCAGGTTTAATAAGCCCAGTATTAAAACCAGAAAAGACAACGATTAGAAATTTCTCAATAATAATATTTTTAGCTATACTTATATATCCAATTATTGGATTTTTAGCAGAAATATCTTCAAAACTCCTTAATATACCAGGATTAGGTTTCATACCTATTATAGGAATAAGTACGATTGCAGGTATACTTTTAATAAGTGTTATGCTTTTAATAGTATTTTTAATATCTTCATTATCATATAAAAATGGTTTAGATCCAGATAATATTGTAATTCCAATTTCTACAAGTGTTACTGATTCTTTATCATCTTTAACATTGATTTCAATTTCTATAATGATTTTAAGCCTTTTAAATTTATAAATAAACTTTCTTCTTTTTTTTATTAAATCTTTGAAAACTTTTTATTTTTTAGTTTATTTTATGTTTTAAAGTAAATTTTTGAAAATTAATACAATAATCACTTTTAGAAGCATTATTAAGTTTAAAATTAAGTAATATACTTATATAGAGATTTATAAATAATTTTTCATGAAATTATCAGAAATTATAAGTTTATATTATAAAAAAATTAATTTTATAAAGAATATTAATTTTAAAAGTTTTGATTTTAAAAGTTTTGATTTAAAAAGAATAGGTAAAAATAATCTATTTAAGGAAAAGAAAGGTAGTATTTTTACAGGTTTATCATTATTATTTATTTTTTGTTTTATAATAAGCATTATATTGATTTTAAACTTTTCAATGTCTTATCAAGAAATAATTAGTGCTTCTGAAGATTCAAATTCTTTTAATTATATAATTGAAAATCATAATAAGAATATTCCAGTTCTTAGTAAAGATGTGATTAGTAAATTAGCTGATGATGTTATTAAAAACCATAATCCAATTTATGATAGTAGAGAAATAATTAAGGATGAAATACAAAAGAAGTTAGAAAAACAAGAAGAATATTACCAATTAAAAAATGGCATAACTATTGAAAATGATGTTTTATCTGTTTACAATGGAAAAGATCCATTTCATATTAATGTGAAAACTCTCGTCAATGCAAAAAAAGGAAAAAATCATATAGTAATGTGGTTGAAAGTATTATTTCAATTAAAGGGTTTAAAGATCCTTTACCTTTTTTAATGTGCAGAGATCACCCCACACTAATTGAAAATGGCACAAAAATAAATTATAACGATGCATTATCATATTATATGGTCAAAAATGGACTTTTAAATCCAAAAATTTATGAAAATGCTACTGGTTCTTTGATAATAAGAAAGTGTATATATGATCCTTATAAAGTCCATGGTGAAGGATATTGCATGAAAAATTGCATTGATAATGGTTACTTTCATGAAAGTGCAGATGGTAGCTGTTATTTATGCCGTTTAGAAGGTAAAGGAAGCTGTTATCATTATGGGTTGGAAGTTTTTATTGTTCCTCAACCTAAAAAAAATATTAGTGGAAATATAACTGAAAAATCCATTTCTGGATCAGACCACGTGCTTTTCAATGATCATTATCCTGGAAACATTGTTGAATTCTTTAAAAAAGATGATATATCCGAAATATTAGTTATAGATGATTCTCATGGAGCTAAATATGGGATTTTATGAACATTTGATTAGATAAAACTATTTAAAAATAGTTAAATTTTAATTAAAATTAGTTAAAATTAGTTAAAATTGGTTAAAATTGGTTAAATTGATTAGGTTGATTAAATCTGTTAATAAATTGTTAATAAATATTAAAAATTACTTAAAAATCGTTTTAAATGAATTTCAAAGGATAATTAATAAATAAACTAATAAATAAACTAATAAATTGTTAATAAGTAGTTAATTTTAATGATGATAAAATGTTTTTAAAAGATTCAAGAGGACTAACATTCTCAACAAACATGTTAATAATATTATTTATATTAATTTTAGTTTTTGGGGCTATTGTAAATATTATTGACATTTCAAGTGAAAAAACAATGAATTCCCTAGAAGTAGAAGAAATTGAAAGAATAACAAATGAAATAGTAGATATTTTAATAAATAATCCTGGAACACCAAAACACTGGGAAAACTTATATAATTTTAATATTGTTAATCCAGGGCTTAGTATTGAAAATAGTAGTGAAGTTAATGATGAAGAATTTTACTTGAATACAGTTTCATTTAAAAAGCTTCAAATATTAAAAAATGGAGAATATGGAAATTTAATTACAAAAAAACTATTTAAAAACAAAATGAAAAGTTCTATTAGTGTTTATCCTATTAACTCTAATATCGACCCTATTATTATAAGTGATGATTTTAATAATTACGAAACTAGTTCATCAAACATTATTGCTGTAAATAGAACTGTTAGATGCGATTTTTATAGTGATTTATCAATTATAAGTGTTTCAAACATTGATAAGATTAATTCTAAAGTTAGTTCTGAAACTAATTCTGAAAATAATTTTAAAATTAATAATAATTTATATAATACCCTAGATTTATGTAATCATCGAAATATTGAAAAAAATGAGCATGTTGATGATGAAAAGTATGAATGGATTTGTAAAGGATTCAAGCTCAATAAAAACGATTTTGAGGAAAAAAACTATTATATTATTTTTAATGAAAATAGTGTGAACAAAGAAAATTATTGGATTTTAGACACTATAAAAAATCATTCCAACGATGAAAAAATAATTAATAGTAATAAAATTAATTTAAATGATCATTTAATTCAGTTTTTTGAAAATGAAAATTCAATGGTATTCTATTTACATTCAAAAATTAATAAAAATAATATAGATAAATATGAGTATGTATTAATAGGGGTTCCAAAAGATTTAGACATCAGCAGTTTTAACATTGATTATTTTAAAAAACAGGAGTGTTATTTCATTATGAGAAGTTATTATGATGAAAATTAGGATATAAAAATAAATATTTAAAGTATTAAATTAATTAGAAACTGCAACTGCAACTGTAACACCATCAATAGCTATTTTTTTATGAATAAGTTTTGAATTGTTTTCATTTTTATTTGCTATTATAAGAGCTGATGGTTCAGCAACTCCTGGAATATTAAATTTGTCTTTTACAAAATCTGAATCAGATATAGTTTTATTATTTAACTTTCTTATTTCGTTTAAAGATACAATTTTCAAAGGTATTTTAAGATGTTTAGCTGTTTTTAAAATTCCTTCCTCATTAGCTTTAATTTCAGCTGTGGCAATTGCATCAATTCGTCCAATTGGAATTTTTAAATTATGCATAGCTATTTTAATAGCATTTAAAACGTTTTCTTTCTTTATATTTGCTCTTGACCCAATTCCAACAACCAACTTTTTTTGTTTAAAAAATATATAGTTATTATTAAAATTAGCAAAAATATCAAAATAATTATCTTTAAAATCAGTATGTTTAAAATCACTATGTTTAAAATTATTTTCTTTAAAATAAGAATTATTAAAATCAAGATCTTTAAAACTGTTTTTTTCATTAATAAGATTATTTAATTCAAATTTATTATTTTTAGAGAGATTATAGCTAGATTCATCATGGCTAAATTTATTATTGGAATTATATACTGAATTACTAATTGTAGATGAAATAAATATATTATCAATATTTTTTATTGACATTTCCTTATCTTTTAGGTCAATGATTTCAAGTGTATTTTTATTTTTATTAGTTAAAAAATCCTCTAAATCATTGATATATCTTACATTAGAATTTTTATTATTATTTAAAAAAATTCTAATATTTTTTTCATCTAAAATTGCTTTGTTGAATTCTAAAATTTCATTTTTATTGATAATTTCCCAATAATATTTGTTTGAAAGAGAATCAATGCCAATTTTATTATTAGTATCTGTGGCAGTGGTTATTACTGGTTCTGAATTAATTAATTTAGATATTTTTAAAGTTAATTCATTTGCCCTGCCGAGATGACCAGAAAGTAAACTAATAGTAAACTTTCCATTATCATCCATAGCTAAAATAGCAGGATCTATAGCTTTATTTTTAATTTTTTTAGCTATAGATCTTATAAGGATTCCTGTAGCCATTATTCCAATAATAGCATCATATTTTAAGTTATCCTCGTTAGCGATAAAAATATTGTCAATATTGTTTTTAATATTTTTATGATATGTATCAACATTGATTATAGTTGGATCTTGAGATAATAACAATTTAAGCTTTGATGAAAGGATTTTTCCTTTTTTTGAAACTGATAATATTGCAATATTCATATATAATCCTTCATGGAAAGAATTCTATTTAAATAAAAATTGATAATAAATGGAATAATAATAAAAGTTAAATGATAAATTTTGGAATAATAATTGAAATAATAATATATTCTAAATTATAATTTGAATAATAATCTAAATATTAACCTAATAATAGTATTTTTTAAATAAAAAGTATTTTATATAAAAACTATTTTAAATAAAAATTATTTTAAATAAAAAGTATTAAATAAAAACTATCAAATAGAATATAGTGCGTCTTCTAATATTTCATTATCACATTGCAAAGAAATTATATTAGTCCTTCCTCTACCACGTCCTCTTGAAATTGTGTTTGTAGAAATAATTCCAAGCATTTCAAGTTCATTGATAAAGTCAAAAATTCTTCTATATGAAACTGTATCTCCTTTAGAAACTTCTTTATATGTATCATAAAGTTTACCAGAGGTAATTTCTTCTTTTTCTTGAGTTAAATTCAAAATTGCTTCTAACACTCTTTGCTGTTGAGCAGGTAGTGTGGTAATAAGATCTGTTATTTTATTATGTTCAATCTTATCTTTTGCTTCTCTAACATATTCACCATGGACAAGTTTAGATTCTTTTTCATCCGCTATTTCACCAGCTGTTCTTAAAAGATCTAATGCATATCTTGCATCTCCTTCTTCTTTAGCAGCCATAGCTGCACAAAGAGGAATAACGTCATTAGTTAATGTTTCTAGATTAAAAGATAGTCTTGATCTTTCTTCTAAAATATCAACTAATTGTTGAGCTCCATATGGAGGAAAGACAATTTCTCTATCTCTAAAACTACTCATAACTCTGCTTTTAATAAATTTTTTAAAGTCAACATAATTACTTATAGATAATATTGACACATTATCAGTTCTTGTTAGTGTATAAAGAATACCATCTCCGTCATTTTTAAGAAGAATATCTATTTCATCTAAAACAACAATCAAAATCATCTTATTTCCATATAAATTAGATTTAAGAATATCTCTAAAAGTATTTACAACTTCTGCCTTAGTCCATCCTCTATAAGGAACATCTCTTCCCATTTGTTGACAAAGTTTAGCTATAACCTGATATTCTGTTGTATAATCTGTGCATCTAATATATTCAGTTCTAATTCTTAATTCTTTATTAGAAGCTGCTTCTTCTAATTGTTTCATTGCGAATTTAGCTGCCGCAGTTTTTCCAGTCCCAGTTTTTCCATAAATAGTTACATCAGAAGGTGTTACATTGTTTAAAGCTTCTATCCAGTATTTAGCTATGCCCGTAATTTGGTCTTTTCTATGAGGTAAATTATCAGGTAAAAATCTATGGTCTAAATATTGTTTATCTTTAAAAACGGAACCTTTATCAGCCAAATTATCGAAAATATTAGTCATTGCATCACCAGTGTTTGAATTATGATCTTAATGTTTAATTTATGTATAATATATAGTAAATATATAGTAAAATTACAACTAGTGTTAACTTTACAAAAAGTTATTATATTTCATAATACTAAATTCAAATTTATTAATATTAGTATAGTAATAAAATACATATGACTTTTGATTCAATTGAATATAATTTAAGATCTATAAATAATTAAAATATCAATATCATATTTTATAATGCTCTATTTATTATATAATTAACTCAAATTATAAGTACTATCAATAAAATAATATTGCTATCTTTTGACTAAATATCAATAATTAAATATCAATATATTATCTAAATAGCATATAATATCAAGAATATCAATATTTAAAACATTATAAAATAATAAATAAAAATAATAAATATACAAAATAAATATACGAAAATATTTAATTTATGTATTAATTTATTATTCTAAATTTTATTTTAAATTATTTTAATATGCATATTTTAATAAAAGTATAACTTCAAATCAATAGATTATAGATAAAAAAATATAATAAGTTTAAATCTAGACATTATTTTTTATTATTTTATTATTTTTATTTAGTTTTTATATTATAATTTAATAGGCAAAGATATGTTTAAAATTATAATTTTTTATCTAATAGCTATTTATGAATCTAAAAATACACCTTAAAATAATAAATATTAATTTTATCTAAAAGAGTTAATTTTAGATAGGTTTTAAGATTTTTTATTAATATTTTTTATTAATAATACTTTTTATAATTCTGAAAAATATTTATA